>JABWAN010000321.1 GCA_013361015.1 Candidatus Zhuqueibacterota bacterium
TCGAGTGCCGCCATGCAGCCGGTTCCGGCACTGCAAAATTCCCGCGCCGGAATGGCAGTGGCACCGAAGACGTGCCGTTCTTCTGGATTTCGGGCCTGGACGCGGATTTCATGGATCAGCTTGTGAAGGTCAAGGTCTTCCGGCCCAAGAACGTCGAAGCGCTGAAGAAGCTGGCGCTCAAAGGCAGCCGGCTCCAGATCAAGTTTCGCACGCTCAAGCGCGATGATCGTTTCGAGCACTGCACGGTGATCACGGTCAACGAGGACGACGTGCAGGCTTACGTGCCGCCCACTGCGCAACAGTCGGCGCAGCCCGCCATGACCATTGCCGCGGCAGCTTGAGGCCAGGCGTTTTTCAGACGGTGCGAGGATGCGCTCGCCGTGGGCGTATCCTCGCCCGGTTTTCTCGCAAGTGGCTTTGATTTGAGCAGCAGGAGGTCACATGAATTCGAACAAGATGAGCGGCGGCCGGCGGCGAAATTTGCTGCTGCCCTATTTCATCGTCCACCTCGCGCGGTTTCTGCTGGCCTACCAAGCGCTGCGCACCTATGATCGCGTGAAGATCGTGGGCCGCGTTTTGTTCAAGTGGCTCGTGGTTTTCTATGTGCCGGTGTATGTCTGGCTCGCCAGCAATCTGCTGAAATTCTTCTGGAATTGGGACGGCGGCCCGGCGGAATCCGTGCTGCCGTTTTTTGTTGGTTGGATTCCTCTGCCGTTTTTCCATCCCATCTCCGGCAGTGTGTTGGGCTGGTTGCTGTGCGGCTTGGTGGGCGTGGCGTGGCTCCTGGTCAGTTCCGCGTTGCTCAACGTGGTGGTCGAGCGCGGCGTGGCCTTCGAGCGGCTCGAGGAGAAATGGCGGCGGGCCTGTTTGCATGTGGGCTTGGTCACCAGCACGAATTTGATCCCGCAGGAAGAAGTGAAAGAATTTCCGCCGGTGATTTCGGTCACGCCCAATTCCTTCGTGGTGCAATCCAAAGGCGTGACGCCGGAGATGATTCAGGAGAAACGCACCGAGTTGTCTGCGGCGATGGGACTTTTCCTGGGCGACGTGGGATTTTTGAAGCAGCCGGACGGCGCGACCCATGCGGATTTGCTCGAGCTGACCTACTCATGGCATGACCTGCCGGCAATGGTGCCGCTGCGCAACGTGCCGGTGGCGGAGAGCGGGAAGGTGGTGGCGGGTTTGAGCATGCAGGGCTGGCAATGGCTTTCGTTCGAGGAAATGGTGCATCTCGGCGTTTCCGGCGAGAGCGGCTCAGGCAAAAGCGTTTTTCTGCGTAGCTTGATCACGCAATTGCTGGTCACTGAGCCGGAGGCGGTGGTGGTGGGCATCGACTTCAAGGGCGGCGCGGAGTTCGCCTTTTTCGAGAACCTGGGCAATTTTGTGTGCGTGGATGAGTACGAAAGCGCCGGCGCGGTGCTGCGCTTGGTGTTCGCAGAATACCAGCGGCGGGTGGCGCTCATTCGCGGCAGCGAGTGCGATTCGATCTATCAGTTGCGCCTGAGCCAGGGCTTGTATCTGCCGCCGGTGGTGATCATCATCGACGAGGCCGCGGAGTTTTGGCAATCCGACAAAGGCACAGCCAGGGTTGTGCTGGCGGAGGCGTTTGGTTTCATCGACAAGCTTGCCCGGCTGGGACGTTTTGCCGGCATTCACTTGGTCGTTTGCACGCAGCGGGCGAGTGCGGATGTCATTCCCACGCAGGTGAGAAGCATGCTGACCACCAGGGTGATTTTCAAGGTGTCGCAGAAGGAAGACTCGATCATGTTCGTGGGCACGGCTGCGGCCACCAAGTTGAGAAAGATCCCTGGCCGGTTCTACTTGCGGGCGCCGGACGGCAACTTGAAAGAGCTGCAAGCGCCCTACGTCACCAAAGCCGAGGCGAAAGAGATTCTCTTGCGACGGCCGCACGCAGCGCCAAACGGGTTGATGGAGTCATTCCGCGAGAAAGTGTGGCACAACCGGTTGGCTGCTTGAAAAAGCCGATCTGTGTGTGCAACCGGCGCGATAGGAGGTCGCGCAACAGCGCCGAGGAGGGCTTTTTGAAATCGCAGGGAATAGGATGTGCCCTGCGAAACCGCGACGCACCAGGAGGGCTTTGGTCGCGGGGCCTTTGACTTTGGCCGTGGTGGAATTCGTTGGTGGTCGAATGGTCTTCGGTCGAGTAGTGGGCCAGATCGTGGGCGTGGAAGTTATCGTAGCGCCGCCGAGGGTGCGTTCGCGCGCCCGTTTCGCGCAATGGCAGGGCAGCAGTGGTGTACCTACCCGCCTTTCGTAATAACGGGTGGTTGAAACGTAAGTGGTGGTTGTGAGTTTTTGGAGTTAAACTGAAGTGGAAACAGAACATAAAGCAGAAAAGTCGGAGGTGAGGGCTGAACATGGCGAAAAGGGCATTGATACGGCGCAAGAAACGATTCTTCTGGCAAAGGGCGTGGATACGCTCTATCTGCACCTGCGTCCGAGTGGGATCGACTGGCAGGCGATTTATGACCGGGCTGACCATACCGAATTCGATCAAGTGCTGGTGATCAACGGCATGAATTTCGTGCGCAAAAAGCAGTGGGTCGGCCGGCACTATCCGCTGTGCCTGCAGCATGCGCAGTTCCGCTTTTTCATCAACCGGCAGTCGGCTTATATCAAAGTGTCGTCGCTGGCGTTTGAAATGTACGGCTATGAGGGCGTGGTGCAACGGCTCTGCCAGGTGTTGGAGCGGCTGGACGAAAAGCGCAAGACCGCGGCGTGGCTCGATCTGCTGCGCGTTTCGCGGGTCGATGTGTATGCGGATTTCGTTTATGCCGGCGACTTCAACTTTGAGCAATTCAGCACGCGGCTCAGGAGTCGTGGCATGTTTCAGAGCGGCAAGGAGGCCGAAGGCAAGACGATCTACTTCGGCAGCCGCAAATCGGACGGGCTGTTCGTGCGCCTCTACGTGAAAAGCGCGGAGATTGAAGTCTCGGGCAAAACCTACCTGGCGCCGGCATGGCAGGAGGCGGGACACGACGGCCATTCGCGCGTGTGGCGCTTGGAATTTGAATATCACAAGAAGAAGATCGAAGAGGTTTGCCGGCAGCGCGAGCTGATTGCGGTGGAGGTGAACGCGCTCGAAAACTTGTGGAGCTACGGCATTGCCGCGCTCAAGTATGTGAAAAGCCCGGCCAGCAATGGCAACTTGAGCAAGCGGCCGCTGCATCCCATTTGGAAGTGTCTGCACGACTCGCTGTTCAAGGAGTACTCGATTACAAGAAAGCGCTACCAGCGCGCGACCACGGCCTGGTGGCAACGCCGCATTCGCAAATCCATGATTGCGTGGCTGGCAACGCAGAAGTCGGTTTACGAGGAGCTGCCCGTGCAATATGTGCGGGACTTTCAGATCACTCCAACGGATTTTGCAAAAGCCCGCAACGGCCAGCCCTTTGCTTTTGCGGATTGGGAAGCGGAGGATTCAATACAGACGGAGAGGGAGACGGAGAGATGAAGAAGACCGCCAGAGCTATGCGCAAGACCGAACCCATGAAAACTGCTGCGGTGGTGGCAAGGGCGGTCGTGGCCGGTGGGAAAAAAGCATCGTCCGCGTTGCGCCTGGGCGAGACTGAGCGGGAGGCCGGTGAGTTCAGCGGGCCGCCTCCGGAAAAGCCGGCTGCGGAAACAACCGCGGGACGTGAGCCGCTCGAAAAGATGATGATGCGCCTGCCGCGCTCACTGGCGCGGGAGTTTCACAAGGTCTATTTGGCGCTGGCGGCGCGACACCTGGAAGAGCAGGGCGAGAAACTGCTACTGCAGGACTGCCATATTGAGATGGTGCGCGAATGGCTTGCGCGCCAGAAGGAGCTGCTGGCCAGCTAGGGCGAAATTTCAAAAATCTTTGAGGCCGTCTGCTGGCGTTCACCCTGTTGCGGCCCTGCGAGGGTGGCGATGAGGGCAGAAGTGAACCGGGTGAGACAGGCCTGCCCGGTTCACGATTCACAAGCTTGCAAACCACTCTCAGCGTCTCAAGATTGGCTTGAAGTATTCGGACTGCTTGCTGGCCGGAGAAGATAACGGTTCGGTCATTTGACCAACACCATGCGGCGAATCTCATTGCCGCCGGCACTGGTCATTTTGTAAAAATAGACGCCGCTTGTCTTGCCGGCCCAGTGAATGTGGTACTCGCCTGGCTCGTGAAACCCATTCAACAACCGCTGCACCATTCTTCCGGTGGCATCAAGAATCTCGATCTTCACTTGCCCGGCTTGGGCTACGCGATATGGTATCGTCGTGCCGGCGTTGAAAGGATTCGGATAATTGGGAAGCAGCAAAAACGACCGAACGCGCTCGAACGTCTCGTGCTCGCTCACGATCGTTGCACCATTGAATTGGACACCGGACATTACCAGCGAATACCACAGCCGGCTGATTGAATCATCAAAATCTGTTTTGGTCGTGAGAAAAAATACGTTGAAGGCCACGCCGTTGAGCAGCAGCATGTGTCTTTTGACAGCGTAGGAAATCAGCCCGCTGCGATACGTGTAGGAGTAATCCCATCCCGGAATGCCGGCATAGAGTGTATCAGGTTTATTGCTCAACTCAAGATAAGTACTGCCGGCGTTGATTTTGCTCGCCAGAATGAACACGGCAACATAATCCGCCAGCGTGGCGTAGGGTTTTGAATGCCAGAGTGCAAAGACCGCAGGAAAGAGCCGCGCCAGATCCGAGTTGGGATCATAATCCAAATAAAGGCCGGTGGTGGCGCCGGTGGTGTCGATGTCGTAATCATGCCAGTACTCGCGCAGTAGCCGCCAGGAATAGAGCCCGTTCAATTCTTCGATGTAGGCCCGCGCGCCCTCTGCGTTCAAGACTCTGATTTCGTCGATCCCGTCTTTCGGTAGAGTACTATGCTCCCGTGCTTCGTAGTGGCGCATGAGTTCTGCCAGCTTCTCTTTTTCCTCTTGCCCGAAAGCTGCAACGACAACCAAGAGCAACCCGCACGAAACCATGATCATTTTGTTCATGGACTAAGCCTCCCAAAAATGAGTGGTTATTGTGTTAGCTGCCTGCCGCTATGGCCGGCGCGTTGATTAGAGCGAGCCGGAAAATTCAAATTTCGCGAAAAGGAAAGTGGCTGATTATGCCCTTGCGTGCAGCGTCGCGGAAAACGAACATTAAGTGCATCACAATCGTTTTGATCGAAAACGGCCGCATGCCGTTCTGTGAAAGCCAGCCGTAGAAGGCCATCACTCGCGAGCGGTCAAAGCACGTGACGTGTTCACTCATGGCAAAGCCCATGTCATCACAGAACCTTTCGAATTTGTTTTTCATGTAAACGTGCATGTACTGCAGCTTTTTCGTTTTTTTCTTGAGTGCGTGCGTTTCGTACCAAGTAAACAGGTCTGCCAAAGACATGTTGTCGCCCTGGAGGGCGCGGTCAGGTTCGAACCGATAGTGCTTGATGAAATTCCGACGCGTGGTATCCAGGATGAACTTTCGTATTTCGCTGGGGTCTGACCCGAGTTTGAAGATTTTGACTTTGGTCTTGCCATTGTCGCGATAGCGGTAGTAGTAAGCCACACCTTTTTGGCGCTGCATCACCTGCAAATGACCGCCTCGCTCCTTTGCCAAACGCACAAGCGCCTGAGGGGATATACTTTCCGCCATGCCTGCCTCTTTCATAATCTCCTGCCTGTAGAGAAGTTATCAATTAAAAGAAATTCGTCAAGTTGTTTCTGTTGTTCAGATTTTCGCTCAAAACGAAACTTTTTATCGAAAACGTATTGACATTCAGGTGCGAAATGCTATATTGCGACAGTTAAAAATATTAAGAAAATGAGTGACGTCGATAGACCTTCCGTGGAGTTCTTGTTCTGTTTACTCGAAAAAATAGTCAAGTTTATAACTGCGTCTTTGTGCGCAGAATGATTAAAATCATTGAGAAGTAATACGGAGATCAGGCTTGAAAAAGGTGTGCCCGGGCAAAGAGGTCTGGGAATCAGCCGTTTCTGCCGTTTAAACGGTGAAGGAGGCGTATGAATGACGGACGAGACAACCGAGGGCGGTTCGTCTTGGGCAACCCTGGTGGGCCAGGCCGCCCAAGTCGTGCTGTGGAACGTGACTACCTTCAGGTGCTGGCGGATGTCGTGACGCTGGAGAAGTGGCGCTTGGTTTGCGAAAATCGTCTTGTCCAGGCACTCGAGGACAACTCCGCAGTTTCTTACTGATGAAAGGTTTTGGAAGCATGCAAGGCCGGTTTCCTGTTCGATTCGCAGCGAGAATCTCAGTGGCAGAAGCTGCTAGATTGCTGGGCATCCATCGCAATACTTTAGTGCGTTCCTGGTTTAAAGAAAAGAGACTCATAAAGCTGGTGCAGTCGCCCACTGGACACTGGTTTGTGGAAGTGCGGGAGATGGAGCGAGTCTTGAGGTCGCGGCAGGTCCAAGTGGGCAATGGTGGGCTGCCGCCGGGCTTGCTCGCGCAGGGATCGAGCAGCAAGGTAGCAAGCCGTCAAAGCAAGTAAGAGTTTTGCTGGAAAGATTAGTTTTGCCGTGGCGTTGACATTTAGCCGCGGCGGCAACAGATTTTGTGAGTACAGACCAGGGATCAAAAGAACGCATCAAGAAAATGCCCGACCCTTCCCTCGCGGGAAACGTCATCCCTGGCGTTGTACGG
>JABWAN010000322.1 GCA_013361015.1 Candidatus Zhuqueibacterota bacterium
ATCGCCGCCGCCGAGCAGGCCGTTCTGTTTGGTGCCCTTCATCTGCTTGCGCAGCTTTTTGTTGGAAAAGGCTTGGTTGCCGTGGAAAGTAATAGTCTTGATTTGAACCTTGCTGCCCTCGTCGATTCTGACATTGAGATTGACCTGACCCTCTTCCTCCGCGGGAGCAGTTTGGGGTTGGATTTCGGCAAGCAGATAGCCTTTGTCTTCGTAAAGTTTCGTGAGCTTGCGGCGGGTGCGCGCCACTTCGCGCGGGCTGATGACCTGGCCTTTAAAAAAAGTTAATTCCTTCTCAAGATCTTTCTTTTTGATCTTTTTGTTGCCTTCAATCTCGATCTTGTTCAAGCGAGGGAATTCGCTGACTTTGATGGTGACATAAATGCCGTCGCCCACTTGACGGTCGAGCAGAACTTCCACGTCTTCGAACATGTCAAGGCTGTAAAGCTGTCGAATTGCGTTGGGCAGATCATCACCGGTAATCGTTTCACCGACAGTAAGCCCGGAGCTCAGCTTGATGAAATTACCGTCCGCAGTTTTGTTGCCTTCGACGGAGATTCCCAAAATCTTGTAGCTGTTTTGGCGTTGGGCATGAAGCGCAGCGGCGGAGCAAATGATGACCGCGAGGGCCAGACAGAAATTAATAAACCACCGATGTTGCATTTTTTTCTTCATCATTTAAACCACATTAGTTGATTAACGAGGCGAAATAGTAGGGATTTTTTGCCCGAATGTAAAGCAGATTTTTTCGCATAAAAAAGTCTTTGCACACGTTTTTCTCTTTGGACGTTGAGCAAATGGTGCCAAGCACACGGTATAAGACTCGTAAGAGGGCAATTAAGTTTCGTGAAGTTTAGGAAGGTGCATAGGAATGGAGGATTGAGCAAAACGCCCGCATATTCAGAGCAAAATCCCGCAAGATTCTTGGGACAACACGCGGACAAGAAAACCGGCGAAGCACCTTTGTGGCGTGCAATCATGATCCACGTGCTGCCCGCAGCAGCGGACACAGCTAATGGAATGTAAATGTATTTCCTTATTTCCCCTCCGGCAGGGGAAACTCCACGGGAAAAGAATGGCGCAGCCAAATGCGCGGGTCGGCTTTGTCTTTCAAGAGCAGAGGATTGTAGTCATATTCGAACTGCAACAGCATCGAAGGATTGAGGCGATATTCCAAGCCGAGGCGATGGCGAAGCTGCAAATTGTAATACAGATTTGCGATCTTGTCATTCGTCGCCTCCGCGAGCTCGCTTTCCACCAAGCCGGTTTCCACCTGGCCAACGTAGAGCAGATAGAGACTGTTCGAAAGGTGTTTGCCCAGCGTAAGCCGGCTGTTGCGAAATAAAGAAGGGCGCCCGGCCACAATCGCATTGCCGGGCGTGGCGCCGTTCGGCTCGCCGTCGGAAGTGAGCAGATTGCGCGTGAAACGCGAGCTGAAGCGCACCACGTCCAAGCCCAGCTTGCGTTCAAGCGCGCGTTCCACCGGGCGCAGGAATGGCCGAATGATAAGATGGTCCGTGCCGATGCCCATTGCATCCTTCGCGTTTTGTCCCAATCGGTCGACCGAATAGCCCAGCGTGGCCAGCAACTGCTCTTGCGTGTCACCCAAAAAACTGGGATGATCCGAAGAAAGTTTAAAGTACGCATTCTGAAAACGGCCGCGCGGTACTTCCTGGCCGCTGGTCGAATCGACGGTGTAGAGTGTGAGATAAACGTTGTACGGAAAATTGGTGGAATCCGTAATCACGGTGTGCCCGCGGCCATACACGATCGGCCGCCAATCGCTGCGGTCGAACTCCGCGCCGCAATTCTCCACCTGAAAACTCATATCGAGGTATTCCACCACGCCGCGATGCGAGGTGATTTTGCCCTCCGTGAAAAACGAGCTGTCCGCCAACACGCCTTGCAACTTGAGGCGGCTGTCGGCATCGTCGAGGCCGAGGCTCACGAAGACTTCATCGACTGCGCTGGGTATGGAAATGACGTAGCGATTGTCGCGGCGGCTCTTGGCCAGCACGTTCCAATTGAGATTCAACAAGAGCTTTGCCAAGGCAGAATCGGTCTCGGTGTTCTCTTCAAATGGAAATTGGAAATTCACATTCTCCAGCACGAGGCCGCCCGAGAGCACGGGATGCGCCCACGGTCCGCAAATGATGAACTCATCCGCATCGCCGTACATGGTCGTCGAATCCATCAACCCCGTGATCCAGAATCTGCCGACCTCGTGCTTTTGCATCAAACCGGGAATGTTGAGCGGCAAACCGTTCTTGCTGGATTGCAGGAAAAGTGCGCCCAAATAAATTTGCGAATCACTCAAGCGCAGCGGCCGCGGCAGCAGCGAGTCGGGGTAGATGCTCGCGCTCTTTTGCAACAGATTCTCGGCGGTGGTCATCGGCAAAGGCGGCACTTGTTCCTCATTTCGTATCGTCAAGGACGCGTCGCCAATCGTGCCGTGCATCTGGCGCACATCGATAAAAGTGCCGCGCTCGTCCGTCGCCAGTTCCCCGCGCAGCGCTTTGATCTGCGGCGCAATTCTCGTCAATTCCAAACGCTCGGCAAAAAAACTCAGGTGGGAATTGGGCAGGCGCAATTTTTTGTATGGCCCGAGCAAGTGCAACCGCAATTTGCCCGTGCTCTCCGCGCTCTTGAAATAAGTCGTTATTTCCGGCAACAGCGCGAGAAAATTGCCTTCGCCTTGCGCCACGATATCGAGATCGTTCGCGTCGTCGAAAGGCAGGAAGCCCGAGGCTTCCAAAGCAAAGGCGTTTTGCTTGCGATAAGTAATGTGCGGCAACCGCATGCCATAACGCGAAAGCGTTGCCGGTTTGCTCCCCGCGGAAACAGACTGGAGTTGCGCTTCCAGCTCGTCAAAATTGAACCACCGCACGGCGCCGTCGCGCACGAGTATTTTTCCAGAAAGCGGAATGCCGGTGGTATTCAAAAAGTCCGTAAGCAGGCCTTGGGCTTTAAGATCAAACGAAAGCAGGCCGTGAAACTTTCCATTGGGCACATCGGCCAGGGCTTGGAGGAACTCGTCGCTCTTGATGCCCGCGCCCTGCAATTCGAGATGCAGGTTTTGAGCGCTGCGCAGATAGTCGACCTTGGCGTTGAGGTATGGTTTCCGGTCTTTTTCAATTTTCAATGAGGGGAGCTGCCACGCCGTGCTGTCGAGATTCACTTCACCGCGCACGGAAAAATTTCCCACATCATTAAAGAAGCCGTCATACAACCAAAAATTGCCCTGACCGAGTGGCTCATTCAAAGTGCCGTGCAGTTTCATTTCCCCGAAAAGACGCCCACGATAGCGGGGCTGATCTTGCCGGCGCGCATCGGTCAATCTGCTCAAATCCGCGTCGAGCAAACGGAAGTTGCCTTGCAACTCACCGCGGCGTGCAGAGCGAGTGTGCAATTGCAGATTGCCGGACAGCCAATTTTCGCAGTGCAGATCGGAAATAGTGATGGTGCTGTCTTGCACGTGACAGATGTAGTTCGCCGTAAAGCTGTTCGCGCGCCCCGGGAAAAATTGCATCGTGCCCGAGATGACACGCTCGTCTTTTACGAGCGGCAGCATATAGCCGTTGAGCTGAAACCATTTCGCGCCGCTCGCTTTTTTCTTGGCATTGATTTGCAGCGTGAGGCTATCGGGATGCCCGGCGAGCGCGAAATCAAAATCCACGTCCGTGGAAATAGAACGCGTCCATTCCTCGCCGAACCAGGTGGATAGCAACTCCGTTTCCAGGCCCTGCACGCGAAAGAGCGGCTGCTTGCCCCAGCGCCAAATTTGCGCCTCGACCTGCGAAGCAAGATCGGGACGATGCGCCCGCACGTGCAGCGTGTCTTTCTGCAACGCAAAATTTCCCAGCCAACGCAAAGGGTTTTCGGCACTGCCGAGGTCGCACTGCAACTCGCCCACGAGGTGCGGCTGCAACAAGGCTCCGGTGATCTGCGCGCGTGTCGAAATACGAAGCTGGGGCGAGCCGGCAGCGTGCAGCACGGCGTCGGAAGCGGCCGGCAAGAAGCTGATCGCCGGAAGCGCAAGCGTGCCGTGGGTGAGCAAAGTGAGATCGAGTGGAAGCTCCGCTGCGCCGCAATCAATTTTGCCCCAGCCTTCCCATTCGAGAGACGGCGCCGCCTCGGAGCGCCCTAGTTTTAAGAAAGCCACCTCGAAAGCACCGTTGCCTTGCCACCGCACTTCATGATTCGGAATGACGTGCCGCAAGCTATCGTTGCGTTGTGGCGCATACCAGAATTCGGATTCGAGATGATGGATGCGTCTGCCGTAAATGCTGCCGTTGCGATTGGCAAGCTTGAGATACAATCGCGGCGCTCGTAATGCGCCATATAAATTTGCCGAGAGCTGCCAGGCGCCGGAGATCGGCACGGCGTCTTTGCCATTTTCATTGGATAGAAACGGCGCCAGCAATTCGGCCAGCGCGAGTGAATCACATGAAAGTTTGAGATCGATCTCCTGCTCGGCAAGGGCAGGAATGGGAGGGGGTGGAAGCGAGTCCTGCGCCGGCGCCGCGGTCGCGGGCAAGGCGCGTTGCGCAATCTCCTGCAAGGTTCGAAAGAGAGGCAGCGGCATCACATTGACGCGGCCCGCCAGCCGCACGGGTTGGTCGTTCAAAAATTGCCTGCAACTATCGAGCAGCAACCAGCCGTCGGCAATGCGCGCGTTGAGATAAAGGGAATCCACGCGCACGGGCGCGGAGCGAAGACTGAGCAGCGTCTGGCCGAGAAAATTGTTGGAAGCCGGCGGTGCTGCACGGCGTGCGCGTTTCGCGGAATCCGGCCACCATAGCAATTGGCCGTTTTGCAATGCCAAATCGCCCTGCAAGCGCACACCGCTTTGCGAGGTTCGCGCAAATGAAATCCTGCCGCGCAATGAGCCGTTCGTCATTTCCAAGTTGCCGGGCCCGGGGATTGGCAAAGGGCCGCGATGCCGCCAATCTTCTACTTTGAGAACGAGCGAATCCAACGCGAGGTAACGCAAATCAATCTCCGTGGCCAGCGCCAGTTCGGAATTTTCCCAGTGCGCCAGTTGGCCGTGAATTTTGAGTTGCGCTTTCCAATCTCCCAAGGTTCGCACCCAGCCATTGATTTCGCGCAGTACTTCGACTTCGGCGCCGCCGTTATTCTGCGCCGTGGCGCTCTCCTGCAACACAATCCTGCCATGATTCAATTCGATGGTTTCGACAATGTGATATTGCCGGGCAAATTGCCGCCATGAAGAATCCGCGGTGGCAAGGGTTGCCGAGCTGAATTGGGCTGGCGTAGTATCATTCGCGGCATGCAGAAGAGAGGCTTTGGAAAGGCTGAGTGTGGGATTTAAAATGCGAAGGCGCAATACGTGCGGTTGCGAACGTAGGAGATGGCGGAAAAGATCCCAATAGCCGAAGCGCACCGTAATCTCATCCGCGGCTACAAGGAAACGTTGCGCCGCGCGCTCGACCGGACGATATTCGACGTCGTACAGATCTACGCCGCGAAAATGCACGTGTAGAGAGTCGTAACGCACGTTTTCGCCGAAATGCTCGCGCAGATTTCGCACGACGTAGGCCTCGAGCCAGGCTTGATCATCGTAGAGCGTCCAAATCCACAATCCGCTCACGAGGCCAAACCCGGCAGCGAGTACGAGGAAGCGACGGCTGTTCTTTCGCGTAAATCTCGGCATAGACAAGCGCTGGGGAGCGTTGGAGTAATAGGTTGCTGGATCATTGGAGCGTTGGCTTCCAGCGATGCAACAACCTAGCAAGCCATCAATCCATTTTACGGCACGGCGATGAGTGGGGCGAACTTGTTGGTGTGTACATTCGGATTTGAATTTTCGGCGGCGTGAGCTTCATGCAACTGCTCGCTGACTTTGCCAAAGCGGCGCTCGCGTTTTTGGTAATCCAACAAGGCTTCGTAGAATTCCTTGCGGCGGAAATCGGGCCAGAGCACGTTGGTCACATAGATTTCCGTGTACGCGAGCTGCCATAAGAGAAAATTGCTGATGCGTTGCTCGCCGCTGGTGCGGATCAACAGATCGGGGTCGGGAATCTCAGAGGTGTATAAGCAAGAGGAAATGGTCTCGTCGTCGATCGTCGAAGGGTGCATGCGGCCCGCGTGCACTTCCGCGGCAATGCGGCGCACGGCGTCCGTGATTTCCTGGCGGCTGGAATAACTGAGCGCGAGATTGAGCGTCAAGCCGGTATTCTGGCTCAATATGCGTTTCGCGTGCTCCAAGCCCTGGCGCGCGCGATAGGGCAAATCTTCCATGCGGCCGATGGTCATGAGCCGCACATTGTTGCGCTTCAGCTCCTCCAACTCGGCGCGAATCGTGGTGATGAGCAAAGACATCAGCGCCGCGACTTCGCTTTTGGGGCGGTTCCAGTTCTCCGTGGAAAAAGTATACAGGGTGAGATAGCGCAAATCCAACTCACCGGCGGCGCGCACGACTTCGCGCACGGAATTGATGCCCTCACGATGGCCGTCCACGCGCGTGCGACTGCGCAGCTTAGCCCAACGGCCGTTGCCGTCCATGATGATGGCGACGTGTGCGGGCAACGGGCCATTTTGGAGATTTCTTAAGTACTCTTCACAACCTAGTTGCTCGTCCTGAGCGGGCGCACCAGCGCGCGG
>JABWAN010000323.1 GCA_013361015.1 Candidatus Zhuqueibacterota bacterium
GCGATCTTTGTGTTGGATTTAAAGATTGTGAAATGGGAGACGAGGGGCGAGCAGGATACTGTGCCTCAACATGAGCACAAAATCAATGTAGTGACAACCATTTAAAGCGAGAAGGGTTTCGACTTTCTTGTCCGCGAAGCGCGTGGGCTAAAAAGTCCACACGCCTCCGCAAAAATCAAGACTCGGAGAAATACAATGCAATGTGCGTTTGCCGTACCTCAAATTGTCTTGTTCGAGTGGGTACGTACTCACCATGGTAACGTTCATCACGCCGTTGCTCTTGCCGGTGTTGTATCAGATCTCTGTGAAGCGTTTGCAAATGGTGAAGCAGGAGAAGAACACGGCGTTAGTGGACGTTTTGAATGAATGGAAGAAAGAAGCGTCAACGTTCAACAAGAGCCGTAGGGCATCGAAGTCGTGCTTGACGCTTCCTTCTGTGATTTATGTAACTCGCTTAGGATTTCTTTTTGCGAGTCTCAGGGGAGCCCTTCTCAATGAACTCCACGGCTTTTTCGAGCACCTCATCACGACCGCTGCGAAAGCCTTTGAGCGTAGGCTTGACTTCAACATCCGGCACAAGCCCCAAGCGCTGCAATTGCCGGCCATCCGCGTGCTTGACGCTTTGCCCGGTAAAGTGAATGAGTATCCCTCCCGGCACGTAAAAATTCGTAACATCGCCGTTCGCGCCCATGGTGTGACTGCCAATGAATTTCGTTCCATTTGCCGCTTCGAAGAACAGTCCCGTGTGTTCGGCTTGACTGATGGTGCGCTCGTCAATTAGCATCACGGTTTTGCCTTTATACTTCCACTGCTCGGAGTTTGGAATGCGTTGCACAAAAGTTTCGATAGCTATTTGCTTCAACATCTCACCGTTGGGCGTGTCGGGTACCAAGAGCACGCGCCGTTCAAAAAGTGCTGCGGCCACATTGCGCTTGTCCGTCAAACGCGGCGCAATTGCCCAAGCCGTGCCTTGCGGATAGCCGCGCATGTCGAAAATGATGGCTTTGGCATTTTTGAACATGGTAAACATGCTATCGACCATCGCCACTGGCAACCGGTCGAGATCTGCATAGCCAATATTATTGGGCAGCAGCTTGAGCATATCGCCGCCGCGCTCACCCGACCAATTTGCCCGATACGCACTTTGGCGTAGTAGCTTCACCTCTTGCACGCGATTATTGCGATCACGAAGAGTGAGCGTGGCTATTGAGCTGTCGGCGCCATTTAAGAAGCGCGCAGCTGCCATCGTCATGAGTGCTTGCGGAGTAGAGGCCGCCAAGTATTTCGAGTAGCGCGTGAGGCGAGCTGTTACTTCTTCCCCATCCACTCTGAGAATCACGTCCCCAATCTCGATGCCCGCGGCGCGCGCAGTCGAATCGTCGAGAAAGCTCTCTACCACCGACAAGCCTTCGATCATACGCGCGCGGATCGGCGGCGGAGCAACGCCGAAATATTGGCGCAACACTTCACTGCGAATAAAGCCGTGCGAGTCGTGCATATGCGTGACCATCTCCGCCACCGTCAGTGCGTATTCCAACGAATCGCGCGCCGCAGCCATTTGGGGGAGGAAAGATTTGAGCACACCTTCCCAATCTTCATCCATGAGGTCTTGGTATGGAAAAAAATAGTAGATCGTGCTCCAAATGCGAAAGGCCGCGAGCAGGCGATATTCGAGCGGAGGGTAGCGCATTTCATGATAGGCGCGTTCCGCTTGCGGCACGGCGCGCGCAGGAAGAGTTTGCCGTGCGGTGGAAGTTTTGAAATCAGCCCGCCTCGCCCACACCAAAGCAGTGGACAATGTTTGATCGTCCGTTGCGGAGCTGGTCGCGGCAACGAGATTGGGTTGGAATCCGCCGGCGCCGTCTTCTGCAATCAGCTCGCTGAGCCGCATTCTCACTTCAACATCATCCGTCAAGCTGAAACGATGCGTTTTGACCAAGGAAGCCTCGCTGGCATTCCCCTCCGCAATGATCGCGGCTTTGCCAACAGCCTGCAAGGCGAGTGCGATGGGCGGCAGCTCGCTGTGATCGTTGCTCACAAACACCGTAGGCACTTCCTGCTTCGAGGCCGAAGGATATGTTTGACCGTCATTGACGTAGAACGCCGAATAGTATCCGCCGGAGGTGCCGCCAGATTGCGGCGCAAAACCGACGTGCATGCGCGCACGTTGCCCCGGCGTGGAAACCGGCGTCGCAGCAAACAAGCCGTTCAAGGCGCTCCATTCGAACAAGAACGCGAGCATACCCGCTGCCTCTGCTCTGATCGGCGCCGAGGCGCGCAAATCAAATACTGCTCCGCGCGCGAGCGCCAATTGTCTGCCGATGGTGCGTAATTTCTCTGTTGCACCGCCAAAATCCGTTAGGTCGCCGTAGTTTGTGATGGTAACCAACAAGAGGCTGTCGGAGGTGAATTTCGAGAGGGGATGGCGCGCGCCTTCGTTTGCGGCAGCGGCCGGCGTTGGTTGAATAACACACGTGGCCGGATCGCCGAGTTTGTCGAGCATGTTCTGCACGGCCGTGGCATATTCTTCTGCACTCGTTGCGGCATTGACTCGCGGGATCGCAGCGATCAACGCTGCGTCCCAATCGATCTCACGATACGCGAGATACGGATGAAAGAATTTGACCGCGCTCCACAACTTGCCCAAGGCCACAAGGCGCTCGAGACGAACGGAATCCGCTTGCGCGTGCGGCGCGGCCAACACCTGCGAACCGAATGTCAACGCCATGCAACTCATGAGGGCGAGCAAACAACCGTAGCTTCTTTTCATCTCCTGCTCTCCTGTGAAAGATTCTTTGGCAATCAGCCAATTTAATGAGGCCGTTTTTTGTGCGAAGATGCGTGAAGAGAAGTCAAAGCCGGGGCGGAAACGCGGTATTGACTCACAACCAAAACGCGTTGGGAATGTGCTTGATCTCAACCTCGTGATTGCGCCGCGCCACTGCAACGACGTCAAAGCGGCAATCGCGGTTTTCGATCTTGTTGAAAGTGAGATACGCCTGCGCCACGCGGCCGAGCTGGCGCTGCTTTTTGGGCGTCACCCAAAGCGCGGCGTCGCCCATCGTGTCTGAGCTTTGCGTTTTTACTTCCACAAAAACCAAAATGCCGTGATCTTCGGCCACCAGGTCAATCTCCCCCACTTGCCCGAGGCGGAAATTGCGTTTGAGAATTTTGAAGCCATGCGCTTCGAGATATTCTGCGGCGCGTTGTTCGCCCCACCTGCCGAGATTATTTTGCATTTGTTCCATTGCTGCTCTCCTCCATTTTTGTTTTTCTGATCGGAGCACAAAACAAGTTACACTCATCGCCTCTAGTGTTGTCTTTCAGGCGGAATCTATTTGAGCACTCGGCAGCGGTTCCAGCGAGTAAAAAGATTCCTCTTGAAAGACAGAACGAGGAGGAAAAGAGTAACTTACATATCGCTCGGAGTAACAATTTTGCACGCATAGAGCGTCAAAACCCCGATTGTGCTCAGATGCGGTGGCCAGAGATCTCCATCATCTTTTTGCACAGCGCAGTGGATAGTGCAAGAAGAAGGCGATGACCGGACTAATTGCCGGTTCGCATGTGCAATGCGAACCCAGGGTTTTATCTTTAATACTGATTGAGATTTTGCAATGCGCGGGGACGAAAAGAACGGCGATGGATGGCGCACGGCCCTAGCTGTTGCAGAATGCGCAAATGGTGCGGCGTCGGATAGCCTTTGTGCACGTCAAAACCGTAGCCGGGAAATTTCCGATGATAATAGTCCATAATGAGATCGCGCACGACCTTCGCAACGATAGACGCGGCGCCGATGGTATGCGAAAGCGCATCACCTTTGATAATCGTTGTCTGCGGCACGTCCATGCCGAGTCGCGTGCGGCCGTCGACCAGAACATGCTCCGGCGGTTCATGCAAATTCAAAATGGCTTTGCGCATCGCCAACAACGAAGCCTGCAGAATATTTACTTCATCGATCTCTTCTGCGCTGACGATGCCCACGCCATAATCCCTACATTGCCGAAGAATCTGCGGAAAGAGCCGCAGGCGTTCCTCCTGCGTCAGCTTTTTGGAGTCATCAACACCGGCAATCATTTTTTCAGGAGAGAACACAATGGCCGCGGCAACCACAGGCCCGGCTAGCGGCCCTCGCCCCGCTTCATCGACGCCGATGACGCGCGTCAATCCCGCTTGCCAGAGTTGTTTCTCATGATACAGCTTGTCAATTGCGGATGGGGGAGTATACGCTTGTGGAGAATGCGAACTGCCAGCACGGGATCGCGAATTTTTCTTGGCGCGCATTACCTCTTCCTTTGCAAAATAACACGCGCCGGCGCACCTTCCAAGCCGACGAGTTGGAGTGGCAGACAAATCATTTCATAGGCACCGGCCGCAATCGCATGGAGCATGAGATTCTCTACGATGACGACGCCGCTTTCAAGCAGAATGTGATGCGCCGGCGTCTCCGCGGCGCCAATCTCATCTACTGAAGGGCTGTCGATGCCAACGAGTTTTACGTCGCGTGCAGCCAGTAATCGAGCGGCCTCCGGCTCCAACCAAGCCGTTGGCCGGGGCAAAAGCGCTTCGCGGGTGGAAGTCTTGAGCAACACGCGCGTACATGAAAGCGGCAACTGCGCGGACAATTGTTGGGCATGGATGCCGGCATTCGTCAACGCTTCGATCACATGCGCCGGACCGAGCAATTTCTCCAGTGCAATCTGATCGACGCTCGCGCCGTTGCGAATAAAATGCAAAGGCGCATCGACATGTGTTCCGAGGTGCGCGGACATTGCAATCGCGCTGAGGCGAAGAGCATCGCCGCATTCATAGTCCATGAGCCTTTGAATGGACAAGCCTGGATCGCCCGGATATGGTGGAGTCGATTGCTCCAACGGCAATGTCACATCAATCCACGACAAAGAACTCTCCTCCGTTTAGATAAGGATTCTTTCCCACGAAACACGCGAAACACCACAACCTGAGCCGGAGCCAACCAAGACACAAACCTGAAAGCACACAAAGATTATCTTGTGTGCCGTTATTTTTGCGCCCCAAAGATCTTTGCTTTTTTTGCGCTGCTTTGACGCTTTCGTGCCTAAAGATTCGGTATTCTTCACGCACCAGTCAAGCGTATGAAGTCACTTTCTCGCGCGGATTAAAACGAAAATTCCGGCTACAAGAAAAATCGCATTGCCCATCCACGCTCCAAACATTGGCTCGAACGTGCCGTTCTGCGCGAGAGTCTGTCCGGTTTTCACGGTGCCAAAATAGAGAAAGGCAATCACGAGCGTCAAGGCGACGCCGACGGCACCGCTGGAACGCAGGCGACCAACCGCCAAAGGCGCGCCAAACAGCACGATGATAAAGTTTGCAAAGGGGAAGGAAATTTTCAGATAAAGATCGACCAGCCACCGTTCGGGGTTGCCGCCATTGTTGGTCAATTCTCGGATGAATGCCTGCAGCTCGCGATACGACATTTCCTCCGGATCGCGTTGCACTTTGGTGAGCACTTCGGGCGTGAAGAAGAGATTGGCTAGAGGCAGTGTATCAAACTTCGTGGCGACTTCACTGCCGTTTGCAAACGTGCGTTCGTAACCATGCACGGCGTGCCAGTTGTTGTCGCGCCAATGCAGTGTGTTCGCATCGATGCGATGCACGATAAACACGCTGTCGTAATCCTGTATGCTCACTTTCTCCGCGGTTTTGGCTTCCGCATTGTAGAAGCCAATGAACACGCGCCGGCTCCGACGACTCGTTGCGGCCGGCTGCGCGGCTGCCGCGGGTGAAGCTTCAAAGTGGTCCTGCAGATAAATATTGGAGAGCCGCGCCGGCAGATTCTGCGGCAAACGATCGATATAGTGATCTTTGATTTCCGCCTTGCGTTGATTGGCGACCGGAACGACCTCCTCCGCGAAGAGCATCATGCCCAGACTGAGGACCAGGCCGAGCAACAACACCGGCGCCAAAATGCGATACAGCGATATACCCGTAGCTTTCATCGCGGTCAGCTCATTGTGCTTGCTCAATTGACCGATGCTAAAGAGCGAAGCGAGCAACATGGCAATCGGAAACATCAGCACGACGATGTAGGGCACAAAATAAAAGTAGTAGCTCGCAATGACGAGGCCGGGAACGTCGCGGTCGATGTAATCGGAGAGGCGCTCCACCAAATCGATGACGATAAAAATGCTGATGAACGCCACCACTGCGAAGCCCAGCACGAAGAGAAATTTCCTAGCAATGTAACGGTCGAGCAGACGCATGGCCGTTTCTTTTTAATTCATGTTTCGAGTTGGGGAGACTGCACTCACACAGTTGCCTTGCGGCGCACGAACCATTTTAGCAGCGCTCCGAAATTCAGCGTAGTCCGTTCATAAGTGGCGCGCCAAAGCAAATAAAGTCCGGCAATACCGACGATGATGTTTGCTGACCACATCGCCAGAAACGGCGAGATGATTTGGCGATCCGCCAGGTCCTCCCCTCCCACCAAAAAAGTCCAATAGAGCAGAAAGAACACTAGACTCAAGCCGCCGCCGGTGGCAAGGCCGCCGCGACGTGACATGATGCCCAACGGGGCGCCGATGAGCACAAATACCAAGCACGCCACCGGGATTGAGTATTTTTTTTGAATCTCCAC
>JABWAN010000324.1 GCA_013361015.1 Candidatus Zhuqueibacterota bacterium
CTGTGGCGCGCGAACGCCACGCGTACAATGCTCACTCCCAAGTCGGTGAGCACGGGCAGCTCGCGCAAAATTTTGGTGCGATCATCGACGAACTTGCGATCTAGAATTTCCAAGAACTCGCTATAGTTGAGTTGATGTTCTTGGAAACGTTCCGCCGTCCGTACGTCAAGCGCAAGCTCCTGGCCGTGATTCGCCAAAATTTCGAGCTGCTCGTTGGAAAGCTCGGCGCGCAAGGCGGCCTGATTGTTGTGGTCGAGCAGCGCCAATTCCAAACGCTCGGAAGAACGCTCTGCGAGCACATTGGTCAAAGTGAGCTGGCGATGGATCGCAATGAGATCATCGGGCGGAACAAGGAGCGGGCGAAAAAACTCCGGCAAGTTTTGATAGATGATGCCGAACTGCTCGGGCGAGAGTACCGCGCGACCGTTGGCGTTCAAAAAATCGAGCAAATCGTGCATCGTGGTAATGCTCGCCATGGCGGTGTTGCGCTCGCGCACGTCGCGGGTGATTTGCTCGAGCTGCGTGGAAGCGATCAAACGATTTTCGCCCTCTTTCCAACTGCGCCCGACTTTTTCCCGCCCCGGATTGTGCCACACCATGTACTGCCCGAGCGTGCGCTCGACGATATCGAACGCCATCTCAGCCAAGAGCAGAAGCAAGACGATTGCGCCGATCCAAAGATAAGGCTTGCGCAGGAAACGGCGATATTCGGAACGAATGGAGGACATGGGTTTGAGTGATTACGACGTTTTATTTCAAAGGGCTATTTGTTCTTGGCAAGCAATAGCCCCTGCAGCAGTGTTGTCAAAAACTTGCCAATGTGCTTCAATCGTGTCTGCCGAGAGATCCGCGCCGCACTCCCATTCAACAAAATATCCACCATTGCGGACCTTCATAAACTCATCGGGTTGCAGAAGCTCTTCAAAAGCTTCAAATTTCAGATAGGGGCTTACATCGAAATTGCCAACGCGGCCATCGTCTGCAACGATGGATAAAACCCAATTCGGTTGGGGATGAAGTTTGACGATTCTCATTGGTCGAGTCCTTTGATGGGAAATGTTTTTTTGCCGTTTACGGCCAGCGTCCAATTAGCCAGCAAATCTTCTTGATGAATTTCGATCCATGCAACTACGAGTTTGTGTTTATTCGGCGGCAATTCACCGGCCAACAGCGTTCCATCAGGAATTGAGTACACTGCAACCTGCCCTTGATAATCGGCGTGAATGTGGGGCACGTGATGTTTCTCGAGGTCTCGAAAGAACATCCGAATAAGAAGTCCATAAAACATGGAAATGGTTGGCATTTTATCTCTTCTTCTCTCTGTAAACTTAGCCCAAGCGGAGTCGTGCTAAATTTGCGGCAGGTATATGCGAAACGTGCGCTCAAATGTCAAGCCCCGTTTTGGCCGCGATGATAGCTATACTGTTTGGGAGGTTAAAACGGCAAGAGGTAGGACGAGCTGAACGGCAAAATCTCGAGATAGAAAATCACTGCCTACATTTCAATTCCGCTCGAATGCTTGCAAAGGCTTCATCCGCTGGTATGCCCGCGACCTTGCCTTCCTTCAGCTCGCGATAACGTTTCTCGACTTCTTCGATCCATGCTTCCTCCCAATCGTCTAAGACCTCTGTGTCGAACGTCTGAAGCAAGCGATCAATCAAAGTCGCTTTCTCATCGGCGGGCAGAAGCAACGCTAGTTGGGTCACGTCTTCAAGTGCTATCGCCATTGGCTACCTTTTCATTCTGGTTTTATTAGTACGAATGTTGTCGCGTTGAAAATAATCCCACCAATGGCATAAAACAAGTTGTTTTTCCTCTGCGGAGAAATTCCGCGCTTCCGCATTCTCTCCGCATATGCTTCAATGCTTCTCTCCCGCTACAACTTCACTGCAAGTTGGATTTAAGCGCTCTCAATTCCCACGGCATTGCGCTTGCTTTTTCCGCAAGCAGAAATGAAAGCGCTGCAAATGCAAACCTCTTCTTTAGAATTCTGTTCGTTATCCGCCGCGTATCTGCCGGCGGCCCTATTGGTGTAAAAAATCATGACGCTGCGCCGCGCATTGCGCGGGCAAGCTGGTTTGAAATCAACCCAAGAAAGAGAGGAATAAGATGAAAAAGCAAAACTGGTTTAAGCTGCTGCCCATGATCATTCTGTTGTGCGGCGCATACGCGCAGGCCCAAACGCGCAGCGCGGGCATTGGTATTCGCGGCACTTATTGGGACATGAACCGCAGCGGCACGTTGTTACGCGTCGAGAACTATAACAACCGTCACCTCGTTGATCTCGCCGCGGGTGGCGGGTGGCTCAGTTTCTTTTCACGCACGAGTGACTCTTGGTTTTTGGAGTTCAGCCTCGGCGGCATCGCAAAAGAAGTGGAGAGTGTGCAATATATCGGCGGCGAAGACACGCACGTGCTGGCCGTCGTGCCCGTGCTCGTCGGCATGCGTTATCATCTACTCCCCGCAAATAACCGGAGCGCGTTGCGGCCTTATCTGGCGTTCGGCGCCGGGCCTTACTGGGTCGCGGATGTGCTCGTGCATAATCGCTACTTCGAAGAAGAAACACGGGTGGAATCAGAATTGTTCGCCGGCGGCTATGTCGGCGGCGGCTTGGATTTCATGATTTGTGATTGGTTCGGCTTGAATTTCGACGTGCGCCGGCATTTCGTCAGCTTTAATCGCAATAACGAGCACAGCGGCTATGAATATGGCGCGGGCCTGCAATTCATGTGGGGCAATTATCGCTCGGAAAAGAACTCGCGTCGCGAGCGCTGCTGCCATTAACCCAAAGTAATTGTCGGAGACGTTACACTTTACTCGCTACACGATTTCGTGTAACGGGTAAAGTGTGACGTGCTCGTGAAAGATTAACTTTCGAGGAGGTTCTCATGCTTTCCCACATATATCTCAACGCCAAGCGTGCGGCTTATCTTGCCGCGCTCGCATGCACGGTGTGGTTTGCCGCGTGCGATTTCAGAGACATCACCGACCCCGATGCGGGCGGCAATTTCAGTGCGACCGAATCTTTCTCGTTTGAAGTGCAGGCCGCGGGCAATCAACATTTCCGTTTGGAAGGCATCAACGGCGCGCTTGACGTGGTTGGTGTGCCGGGCGCCCAAACCGTGCGTATTTGGGGCGAGCGCACCGTACGTTCGCACAGCACCTCGGATGCGCGTTCATATTTACGTGAAGTGGAAGTGCGCGTGAGTGACAGCAACGACGAATTGCTCGTGCAAACCCTTCAGCCGGAAGACACACACGGCCGCGAAGTCGAAGTGAATTATCACATCCGCGTGCCCGCGGATTGGAACGTGGAGCTGCACAACGCCAACGGCTTGGCTTGGGTGGATTCCTTGCAGGCCAACGTTTACTTGCAGATTACCAACGGCCAGGTGCAGGGCCACGTGATTACCGGCGCCTTCGAAGTGGAATTGACCAATGGCAATGTTTTGCTCAAGAGCATGCTCGGCAGCGCGCACGTGACCGTAGTCAACGGCAATGTTGATGCGGAAATGATTCTGGCCGCGACCGGCAAGTGTGAAATGAGTACGGTCAATGGCAACATTAACCTCGCGCTTCCGAAAAATACTTCGGCGCAGTTTACGGCAAACGTTACCAACGGCTCGATTGCAGTGGTGGAATTGCCGCTGCAGAATGCCGTCACTTCGAGCAACTCCGTGCGCGGGCAATTGGGAAAAGGCGAAGGCAAAGTCGCGTTGGCAACGATTAACGGCACCATTCGAGCCGCGGGATTTTGATTCAGCTCATCCACTTGATCTGCTCCATCCGCTTACGGCGAAGGCTTTTGTGAGCGGATGGAACGGAGGAAGCCGATGAAGCCCTTCGTCGAGTTCGGGCTTGGAGCTTGTGAGCCGCAGTCTTATATTCAACCACTAACAGTCTGCAAGCCCCAAACGAATTTATTCCCACAAAGTGGAACCTTCGCGAAAAGGAGAAGCTTGCACGCGGCTGTTCCAGTGTTCAAACTTTTACAGTGAGATGATCATCTTGGCGAAGGGTTATATATGCGTTGCACCAGAACTGCACTAGTTGTATTGATTGTATGCTTCCTGGCGATGCCAATGGCATCGTCCGCGCAAAGCGGGCGCGCGAACGGCATTGGCGTGCGCGCGAGCTACTGGAACGTCGGAAATCAATCCGTCCGCTGGCGCGTATCGGACCAGCAAAGCACGTTCGATATTAGCGGCGTAGGCGGCTGGGTGAATTACTTTTCGCGCATCAGCAATCATTGGTATCTGGATTTCAGTTTGGGCGCGATTGCGCGTGTGAAAGGTGAAAGCAATGCCAACACGAAAACCAGCACAAACGTTTCCGTGCTGGTGCCTATTCTTTTCGGTGCGCGTTATGATCTCCTACCGAGCCGCGTGTCCAGCGCGTTCCAGCCGTATCTCGCCGCGGGCTTCGGCCCTTATTGGAACAGTTCGATTGCAGTGGAAAACGTCGTCACCGGAGAAGAGGTCGCCGGTGAAGGCAAATTGGAGTTCGGTAGCTACGCGGGCGGCGGCTTGAATCTCGTGATGACCAGTTGGCTCGCATGGAACTTTGAATTGAAATATCATTTCGTGGACCTGCAAACGCACGGCGATCTTGCGAAGCTCACCTCCGACAAAAATGCCAGCGGCTTCGAATTCGGCTTGGGGCTCGCGTTCATGTGGGGACATAAGCGCGAGTTGTTTCGTGTCAAGGGCGCGCGTGTTATTGTCAATGATCTTTATCCCGCCTATGCGGCGTTTTACGGCACGTATCCCTTGGCGTTCGTCACGGTGCAAAACGTCGCGGGTTATCCCATCGAAGTGAACGTGCAGAGCGTGATTCGCGGCTATTCCGAACGGACCAAGGAAAGCGGTTTCATGCGCCTGGCGAAGGGCGAAACGAAGGACATTCCCGTGACTGCGATTCTCGGCGCGCAATTGCGCCGCACCACGCAACGCACGAATGCCGTGCTCGATCTCAAAGTGGAGGCGCGCGCGGGCGGCCAGTCGCAAAAAGAAATCAGCGCGCCGATTATGATTCACAGCCGCAATGCCTGGAACGGCGAAATCGATAAGCTCGGCTTTTTTATCACGCCGGAAGATGAGGTCGTGCTGCGTTTCGGCCGCGCGCTGCAACACACAGGGTTGGCGCGTGACAGCATGCGCGTCGAAAATTTGCGGCTCGCAGCCGCGGTGTTCGATTCCCTGCAAAGTTTGCGCATCCGCTATCAACGCGATCCCAATATTCCTTTTTATAAAGATGATCGCGTGCAATTCGCTGCGGAAACGCTATCACTCCGCAGCGGCGATTGCGACGACTTGGTCGTGCTCTTTGCCTCGCTGCTCGAAAGCCTCGGCATCCACACCGCGTTTGTCGACGTGCAAGATCCGCAGCAGGAGTTGGGGCATCTTTATCTCATGTTCGAGGCGGGCGTCGACGCAAACCAGGGCGAGTTGATCAGCAGCAATCCCAAACGTTACCTCGCCCGCGAAAATCAAAACGGCCAACTCACGCTGTGGATTCCGATCGAAACGACGCTCGTCGCGCAAGGCTTCGAGGAAGCATGGAAAGCGGGCGCGTTGGAATATTTGCAGGACGGCGTGCTGCGTCACGGTTTGGAGGAAGGCTGGGTGAAGGTGATTGAGGTGAGATAAGACCAGGAGCCAAGGAGACAAAAAAGACAAAGAGCCAAGGTACCGTATGGCTAAAGTTTTCAAACAAAGACGTGAGACCGTATCTTCACCAGGATTTTTTATGAAAAGAAACACGACATTGCTCATCGGTTTCGTGCTCATCTGCCCGCTCCTCGCGCAGGCCGCCATGAGCGTCAAAATCGTGCAACTGCGCGGCGAGGTGAAAGTGCGTCGCGGTGTGGAAGAAAAATGGCAAGCCGCGGCGAACGGCATGCTGCTCGAAGAAATCGATACGATCATGACTTTGGAAGGCGGCGAGGTGGAGTTGGAGCTTGGCAATCGTGTGACTTTTCGCTTGGGCAGTAACGCCATTCTTGATATCGCCGATTTGCGCGAAATCACCGAACGCGAGCTGTTTCTCATTCTCATGTCGCAAAAGGTCGGCAAGCTCTCGCCGCGCCCGGAAAAAATTCCGCTGCGCATTGGCGAAGTGAGCGCCGTGCGCGGCTCGCCTTTCAAGAGTGCCGATAGCACATCGCCCAATGCGGCCACGGCTTGGTGGCGGATGGAAGCTAATGCTGCGCAAGCATTGCAAGCGCAAAACTTCCTGCCGAACGCGGCTTTGAAACTGCATCGTCTCAAAGGAAAATTTCCACAGCGGCAGGATTGCGGCGAGGTGAGCTTTGCATTGGCGCGCGCATTTGAAGCGTTGCGCCAACCGGGCCGCGCGCGCGATGAATATCAAGCCACGTTGGACGAATGTAAAAAACAAAGCTGCGAAGATGCCGCCGCGCAAAACCGCAGAGCAGAGACGCACGCCGCGTTGCAGCGCTTGCAATAGTCCGCTTGCGGATTTTCCGCAACGCCTCAGTTATTAGAGGAGAACATGCACGGTCATTTCTGCATGGCCCAGAGGTTCATCGTGCAATGCGCGTTTTATTTTGGCAGATCATCGCGCGTGGCCCACGAAACACGCGAAAAACA
>JABWAN010000325.1 GCA_013361015.1 Candidatus Zhuqueibacterota bacterium
AAGGCTTCAGCGTAAGCATTAAAGCCGCGAAAGGCGCGCACCAATTCGCCCTCATTTGCGCCGAGACGGGTCCACCATTGACTCAGGGCATTCGTATTCGGCGTTTCCATGGGGCCGAAACAACCGAAGCAGCCACGCTGGTACGACGGGCACAATGCGTTACAACCTGCTTGCGTGACCGGGCCGAGGCACGGCGTACCGTGGCCGACCATCACGCAAACTACGCCGCGCTGTTTGCACTCGAGGCACACGCTATGCTTGGGCGTGTTCGGTTTGCGGCCGTGCAGAAACGCGCTGATAACTTCCACAAGCTGTGCCTTGCTGATCGGACAGCCGCGCAGCTCGAAATCCACGAACACGTGATCGGCAATCGGCGTAGACTTGTTTAGCGTGCTGATATATTCCGGCTTGGCATAAACGATGGAAACGAATTCTTTCACGTCCTTGAAATTGCGCAAGGCTTGAATGCCGCCGGCCGTCGCGCACGCGCCGATGGTAACTAAAAATTTCGAAGCGCGCCGCACTTGGTGAATGCGCTCGGCGTCGTGCGGGGTCGTGATCGAGCCTTCCACCAATGAAAGCTCATACGGCCCTTTCACCACGGCGCGCGAGGCCTCGGGGAAATTGGCTATCTCGATCGCGCCGGCAACCGCAAGCAGCTCGTCTTCACAATCCAACAAACTGAGCTGGCAGCCATCGCACGAAGAAAATTTCCAAACGGCCAGCTTCGGGCGCTTCACATTCTTGCTCGTCGTTTTCTTTGGGGATGACATGTTAAATCTCCCATTTCGCCAGCCAGTCTTTGATGCGGCTGTAGCTGAAGACCGGACCATCTTTGCAGATGAACGTGGGGCCGAACTGGCAGTGCCCGCAAAATCCGATGCCGCATTTCATGTTGCGTTCCATGGACACATAAATATCATCGCTCGGCACGCCGCGTTTCTGCAACTCCAACGCGGTGAACCGCATCATCACTTCCGGGCCGCATATCATGGCCGTCGTGTTGTGCGGATCAAACGGCGCTTTGGGAATCAACGTCGTCACCACGCCGACATTGCCGTACCACGTGCCCGGCGCGCGATCCACCGTGATGTGGACGTCCAGATCGAAGCGTGCGCGCCATTGCTCCAACTCGCTCCGAAAGAGAATATCTTCCGGGCTGCGCGTGCCATAGAGCAAAACGACTTTGCCGAATTTTTCCCGTTGTCCCAGCACTTGATAGAGCACCGGCCGCAACGGGGCCAATCCGATTCCACCGGCGACGAGGACCACGTCATTGCCGGACGCATGTTGCACCGGCCACGGCGTGCCATAGGGGCCGCGCACGCCGAGTGCGGAATTGCGTTTGAGTTTGCGCATGGCTTTCGTCACAGTGCCGACGGCGCGCGTCGTATGTATCAACGTGGCGTGCTGCGCCGGGTCACCGCTGATCGAGATCGGCACTTCGCCCACACCGTAAACATAGAGCATGTTGAATTGCCCGGCTTGAAAATCGACTTCGGTATTTTTCTCTTGTGGCGCAAGCGCGAGTGTAAAGGTGTCGTCGGTTTCCAGCTTGAGCTGTTGCACGAGAAAGGGTGCGGGCAGCATGGCGTCGTCTGCACGTGGCTCGGCCGCACGGCGAGTTTCAAGATTGCGAGCCATATATATCCAAAAGTTGAAGTCGTGTTGCTTCCAAACGTTGTTCCATAATGTGCGTGAAGCGTTTCATCAATTCATACCCGAGATGCGCGTCCTCTTCACATTTGGTGCGCAGACACTTGCCGTCCAACGCGAAGGCCCGCGTTAGTTGGATGGCGCGCGCATCGAAATGCCATTCATACGGCGGCACCAGCCACGACCAGCCCAACACTTCGCCCTCACCAAGCGTTTGGATGACGATTGAGCCTTTGGCCGCGGCGTGAATTTCAACCGCGACTTTGCCTTGCCGGATGAAGTAGAATTTGTCCGCTTTGTCGCCATCATGAAAAAGATACTGGCCCGCATCGAACCGCACATTCGAGGCGCAACCGACGATGAGATGCAAGTGCTCCGGCGACAAGCCCTGCAAAAACGGATGCTCGGCTAAAATTGGTTCCAATGTTTCCATCTTGACCTCCCGTGACTTGCCAATGACCGCGAATAACAACTTCATTCCGTTGATGAAAAACGCTCTTTATCATTTGATCCACTAATCAGAATCCGTTTGCGTTTGCGCCGCGCCGCCTCCGGCCTCGCTCGCACGCAAGCCGCGCACTTCTTCCGTGAGGTCGATGCCCACCGGACACCAGGTGATGCACCGGCCGCATCCCACGCAGCCCGAGGTTCCGAATTGATCGATCCAGGTCGCAAGCTTGTGCGTCAGCCATTGCCGATACCGCGCCTTCGTGGAAACGCGAATGCTGCCGCCATGAATGTAAGAGAAGGCTGTGGTGAAACAGGAATCCCATTTGCGCCAACGTTCCGCATGCTCGCCCGTTAAATCGGTCACGTCTTCGATGGTCGTGCAAAAACACGTGGGGCAAACCATCGTGCAATTGGCGCAGGTTAGGCAACGCCGTGCGACTTCTTCCCAACGCGGATTTTCCGTGTTGCGATACAACAGATTCTTAAGGTCGCTTGTGTCAAGCCTGCGCCCCATGTTTTGGCTGGTTTGCTCGAGCAGGCGTGCGCCGCTTGCCTGCTCTGCTTGCGTCGCGGCGCGATGCGGCAGCGCGTGCAAAATTTTTTCGCCGGCCGGCGAACCGGCGGCAACGAGGAAAAAATGCTGCTCGGCGTCGCATACTTCCGTGAGCGCGAGATCGAAGCCCGCAGCCGCTTGCGGCCCGGTGTGCATGGACGCGCAAAAGCAATTGCCTCCGGCTTGCGTGCAATTGACGGCAACGATGAAAATGTTCTCGCGGCGCTTTTTGTAATGCGGATCGATATACGCGCCGCCCATGAACACTTGATCCTGAATGGCAATCGCAGCCAATTCACACGCGCGCACGCCCACGAACGCGTAGCGCGGAACGGATTCAGGCTCCGCCAGAATTTGAAACGTCCCATTGTCGCGTTTCGCCCGCCACAAACGCAGCGCGGGAGCGTGCAAAAACTTTTTCCACGATTGCGGCCCGACCACATAACCAAAATAGGCTTGATCGTCGCGGCGCACCAAACGATAGGTTCCGCCGGCTTGCTGATCCGTCCATCCTTGCGGAAGCTCGTTCACGTGCGTGAGTTGTTCGTAGACCAAGGCCCCATCGCGACGCGTAGGGCCGACGATTGTATAACCCTGCTTCTGCAGCACTTCAAACAACAAGTGCAGCTTCGAACTTTGTAACACTGCTTGAGTGCGATTCGAGGGGATTGATTCTGGCATGGCTCACACCTGCTCTTCCTGCTTGAACAAAAGTCTCGCTGCAAATTAAGGCAAGTTTCAGGCCGAGCCTGCCTGTGCGAATTTCGCTTGAATTTTGAATTTAGAAGGGAGCTTTTTGCCGGGCGCATGCACGTTTTCCCGACTTTAAGAATCAAACAAGCGATTTTCTCAGAATTGCTGCCGGGTAATTTTGCAATTACAGGCGCTCGTCATTTCGAGTCGCGAGCACGGGACGTGCAGTCTTTTCGTTCAGAAAATTGGGATAAATATCTCAATTCGTTCGGAAGGACACCGATTGACATCTGAAAAATGGCGCGGTGGGATGAGAGAATGGTGGGATAAAAACAAAAGAGCGCCCAACGAGGAGCGCTCTTGCCTTCAAACTTTTTTTACTTCGCAGTATTGATCTTGAAGACGGACCAGAGCGGACAAACACGCAACATGCCCGTGAGTACCGCGATGGCCGCAACGACATAACCCACGAGCGCAAACGTTCCTTTCAACACACCGAAAACACCCAATACCACCAACACGGCTGCAATGATCAAACGAATGCCGCGATCGACTTTACCGACATTGATGCCCATGGCAAAACCTCCTCACAAAAATTCGATCTCTTTGTAGCAGGCTCTTTGCTTTCTTTGCAGAAATCTTTTTGTAAGCGGACTTAACGGATCACACGGACAACCCGTCCCTTAGTCCGCTAAATCCGCTTACAAAATTCTATGGCTCGACAGCTTCATCGCATCGTGCAGAAACAATCAATTCAACAACGCTCTATCGATGTGGCTCGCAATCACCTGCTGGGGCACCGCGCCCACGATGCGATCCACCACTTGGCCACTGCGGAATAACAACAACGTGGGAATCCCGCGAATACCGAACTGGCCCGGCGTGACATTGCTGTCCGCATCCATTTTGCCGACCTTAAGCTTGCCGGCATATTGTTGCGCGACCGCTTCCACCGCTGGTGCAACCATACGGCAGGGCATACACCAATCTGCCCACACATCCAACAAAACCGGAACAGAGGATTCTAAAACTTCTTTTTTGAAGTTGGCATCGGTAATTTCAACCGGCTTATTCATAACCTATCTCCTGATAATTGGTTCGCGTGTTTCATTTGGCTCTCAATTGCTTGGATGCAACACACGAAGCAAAGGTTACAAAATCCAGCAACCGGTTTTCACTTGAAATGGCGATTGGAATGGAAGCGTCGCTTTGACGTGGCGGCCTCAATAGCCCTCGCCCTCAGCCGGCAGCTTGAGTTTTCCTCGGAATGAATAATAGAGATAAGTGAAATAGCCGGCCGTTATCGTCATGCCAATGATCCACCACACCAATCCGACACCAAGCCCGTACGCCGGCGCGGCGGTGTTGTGAATCGTAAGGCTGAATTGCGGGTCCGTGGAAGCCGGCAGCACGTTGGGAAATAATCCGAACGCGGTGCTTGCAGCCATGCCCGCGATGAACGCAACCGAAGCCAGAAAAGCGCGCGTATCATTTTGCCGCGCGCGATAGTACACACCGCCGATCCATGATGCCAATCCCAGCAGTGGAAATACAAATCCCCATGGTGAATGCCCGTAATTGGCCCAAATTGTCGGGCGAATCACCGAAGTCGCAAGCAACGCGAGCACCGAAGTGGCGAGCACAGCCCACCAGGCTTTGGCGGCAAGTGTGCGCGCGCGTTTTTGCAGCTCGCCTTGGGTTTTCATGGCAATGAAATTGGCGCCGTGCGCCATCAATGTCGCAAATGCCACCAATCCCATCAACACGGTGAACCAATCGAGAATGCCGGCCTCCGGCACCACGGTGAAGGTCGTCCACAGCGGCTCGAAAAAATATCCTTCCGCGTTGAGCGGCACACCGCGCACCACATTGCCCAGCGCCGCGCCGAAAAAAATCGTAAGCAGAATGCTGGCGACGGAGAACACCACATCCCAAAACGATTTCCACATGGGGTGATGAATATGATGGCGGAATTCGATGCCGAGGGCGCGCAACATGAGCAGCCACAGCACCATCATTAAGGGCAGATAAAACCCGCTGAAGCTCGAGGCATACAGTTTCGGAAAGGCAAAGTATAGCGTGCCGCCCGCGGCGAGCAGCCACACTTCATTGCCGTCCCACACCGGCCCGATCGCATTGAGAATCGACCGGCGCTCTTCCTCGGTTTTTGCCGCCACGAGATGAATAATGCCGGCTCCCAAATCAAAGCCGTCTAAAATGACGTACATCGTGAGCATGAAGCCCAACGCGATAAACCAGAAGGTTTCCATTTGACCTCCACGTTTCAGTGACCAGTGATCAGTGACCTGTTCAAAAACTGAATACGCGTTACTGACTACTGATTACTGCATGAGCAGGCCCGCGAAAAACTTCTCGCATCACTAAAAAGAGAAACAGCAGTCCAAGTAAAGTGTACATGCCCATGAATCCCAACAACGTGAAGATGCCGTTGCCGGCAGACACAAACGGTGAAATGCCGTCCGCGGTGCGCATCAAACCGTAAACGAGCCACGGTTGGCGTCCCAGTTCCGCGGTCATCCAGCCGGTGGTGTTGGCAATGTAGGGGAAGGGAAAGCTGAGCATCAAAATCCACAGCAGCCCGCGGGAAGAATACAGCCGCCGTTTCCACAGCATAAAAGCCGCTACGGCCATAATCGCGATGAAGATCGTGCCCAAACCGACCATGATATGATAGCTGTAGTAGAGCAGTGGAATATTGGTGGGCCAGTCTTCGCGGGGAAAGGCATCCAGGCCCTTCACTTCTGCGCGCCAGCGATAGTAGGTGAGAAAGCTGAGCATGTGCGGGATGTGAATCGGATTGTCGATGCGCAGCTTGTCCATGTCGGGCTGGCCGATGAGAATCAACTCTGCGCCGGCTTTCGTTTCGAACAAACCCTCCATCGCGGCGAGCGTAACGGGTTGATGCTGCGCGAGGTTCTTGCCCTGGCCATCACCCGTAGGAAACGCGGCCAGCACTGCCGCAAATAATCCGGCAATGACGCCGAGGCGCAAAAAGATTTTTCCATATTCAACGTCGCGATGGGCAAGGAGATAAAAGGCTCCCACTGCGGCAACCACGAACGCCGCGGTAATGACCGAGCCGAGCATGTTGTGGGAATATTGCCAGACAATCCACGGATTGAGGAGCAAGCCCCAAAAGCTCGTTAACGCCGTCGTGCCGTCCGGCGCGATTTGATATGCGACGGGATGCTGCATCCACGCATTGGTGGCGATGATGAAATAGCC
>JABWAN010000326.1 GCA_013361015.1 Candidatus Zhuqueibacterota bacterium
AGTCGGATCGAACGGCACAATGCCCAACATATATTTGACGGCCTTGGCCATGAAATACATGCTGCGGCCGTAATCATCATAGGCTTCCGCATCGCGTTTGGAATGGCGCGCGATATCGCGCCTCGTGCGGAAGTGATCGCCGTCGCGATAGAGATAATTGCCGTTCGGCATGGGCGTGAGCGTGCTTTCCAACGGTAGAATGGTCAAGCCATGTTGCGGCAAACTGAGATCGCGAATGATTTCGGGTCGGAAGAGGCTGACGACGTAAGAGAATACGGAAAATTTGAAGCCGGGGAAGATCTCTTCAGTAACGGAAGCGCCGCCGACCAAATGGCGTCGTTCGAGCACCAGAACTTTTTTTCCGGCACGCGCGAGATACGCGGCATTCACCAAACCATTATGGCCGCCGCCGATGACGATGGCGTCGTATTTTTGAGGCATGGACTTCCTTTGCGGTTCGTGAGCACGATTACAGGCAAAATTTTTGTGCAATCGAATCGAGCGGATAAAACTGACAAGCCCGGTCGGCATCTGCTTCATCCGTTCCATCCGCATACTAAATTTTTTGATTGCAGCTTATGGAATTACCTCTCTGCAAGATAATAAATGAACAAGGGGAACGCAAGGTGCACTCTTTAGAAATCTCCTTGACACGTTTCGAAAAAATTGGCTTATTACTTGAGATGTTGGGGATGTTCCGCGCGAGGTTCAATTCACTTTTCATTACCTACAGGGATCATCATCCCAAAGGAGGGCAAATGCCTTCGTTTACCAAGTACCGTTCCTTGGCTGGTTGTGCGCTCGTGCTCGTTTGTGCGCTACTGTTGCCGCTCGCGTTGCGGGCGCAACCAATTGATGCACGATTCGGCTCGGTTGGTCCGGAAGCCGCGGCTCGGCTCGGGCTTGCAAACTATCGCGAGTATCAACGCAACAATGACGCGCCGATTTTGGGAGGCAAGCAAAAGCATTTCGTGGTGGGCCAAGTGACAAGCCGCAGCGACGCGCTCGGCATTGATTGGGAGTGGTACTTGCTCGACCTGTTCGAGCAGCCGGAATCTTCGTTGCTCCAACACTTTCTCGATTTCACCTTGAGCGTGATTCGCGCCGAGACTTTGCCGTTCGTCGGCGATTTGTGGCGCACCAATCGCCCAAACTTAGAGACGTTGTGGGAGCAAACCGTGGACAACACGTCCAAAACGTGGAAGAAAAAAGTGTGGGGCGTCACGCTTTATAGCTACACCGTGCGCTTGAGCAACACGCAGGTGACGATTCCCGACCAGTTGCCCGAGATTCAGCTTACGGTTTCGCCCGACGGACAGGGCATTGACTTTTCCGTTGCCGTCGACGTACACTGGTCCACGCATGCGCGCGGCAGCAATGGCAGCATTCATGCTTCGCCCACCTTCGATACGAAGCTCACCTTGCTCGGCAGGATCGTCATTGCGGAGGATGAAAAAGGAAAATACTTGACCATCAAAGAGGTGCATGGTCAATCGGTGACCGATGCGCAAGGCGATATTGTTTTCACGGTCAACATTTTGAACATCGGCAATGTGCGCTTCACTTGGCGCAAGCTTGACCTGCTCATTCAATCGCAGATTGATAAAGCGCTGGTGAATGGCATTGCGGAGATCAACAAGCTCGATCTCGACAAAGACGACCAACCGGATGTGACGCAGCGCTTCTATTTTGAATCTTTTCTCTCAACGACGTTTTTCGACGGCAAACCCCTGCCGAGCCAACAGGAGATTATTGACGGCATTTTCGCTGCCGAGGCCGCGTGGATCGAGCAACAGATCACCGTAAACGGCTGGCGCGGCGCGGTGTGGGAAATCGGCAACGAGCCGAATTGGTTTCCGTTGATGCGACCGCAACAATACGCCGCAATGTATGCCCGCTATTATGAATTGATCAAGCGGCTCGACCCGACCGCGAAGTGCATGATCGGCGGATTGTTTTTGAAAGAAGCCATCGACAACCCGCGTGACATCGTGTTGACGATGATTCCATTTCTCGTGGGGGCGTTTCGCGAAGAGCTGGCAACGTTCATTAGTGCGAGCTTGTTCGAGACCGGCACGAATGCATTGCTCGAGGATTTTGATGCCGCGTTGCCGCCGGGCGTCAAAGTCGATATCGGCAACTTTCATCTCTTTCACATGCGCGCGGCTTCTTCCGCCTTTCGGCTCGCGGACGTGCAGCCGCCTGTCGAAAGTTTGGCAGCGAGTTTTGCGACGCACGGCGCCACGGAAACTTGGGTGAGTGAGATGGGCAACATCGATTGGCGGCGCAGCGAGAATGACGTCGCTCTGATGTGCGGCCAGCTTTCCGGCTATCTCAAAAACAATCGCGCCGGCATTTCCAAATGGTTTTGGAGCCGTTCCATCGGCTACGATCATCGCTTCGACACCATCGGTCAACAGCCGAAATCGGCATTGCTGGCCAATGACGGCGTTACGTTGACGGCAATCGGCCGGGCTTATCAAAGCGCTTCCTTCAGCGAAGTTGATGATGGCGAGCAGGACGATCTTTTCAAGATAACGCAAGCGCCCGTGTCATTGCCCGAGCGCTTCGAGCTGGCCGGCAACTATCCCAATCCGTTTCGTAGCACGCACGCGGCTACGACTCGCATTCCATTCGGCTTGCCGGCTGCTGGTGAAGTGCGTTTGGAGATCTACGATTTGCTGGGAAGATTGACGCGCCCATTGGTGCAAGCGCATCACGAAGCGGGTTGGCACGAAGTGACCTGGGACGGAACCAATGAGCTTGGTGCAACCGCACCCGCAGGAATTTACTTTTACCGGTTAACCGTCACGGATCAGCACGGCAAAGCCGCTTTTGTGGAGACCAAGCGACTGGCGCTCCTTCGTTAGCTTTTATTTCGGATTTTTGGATAGGCTGAAGCTCTGTCGGAGCAGCAGCGCGCGGATCAAGAACACACACGCGGAGAAACTTTTCCGCGTGTGTGTTCGTTTCGCGTATAGCTCCTCAAACTTTCAGAATTGTTTTCTGCCCTCGACTCTGCAATCTGCATAAGCTTTCTTCCGTTTGATATAAGCTTCGCTCACCCGCACTCTTCCGCATTGCCCACTGATGTTGGTAAATACCAAGCACGCACAGGACTAACTATTCTCCTGGCCGGAGTTCTAGGCTCTATTGAGGGGGAGAAAAGTTGCCGCTTTTCAACAATCCTGCTCCTTGTGCACAGTGTTTTTTACGGAAGAGTAATGCCGAGAATCTTGTGGCTCTGTGCCTTGGTTTGCCTGCTCCACAGTGAGCAGAACACCTTGCAGGCACAAGAGACCTGGCAAATCCAACACATCATCGACAACGACGATTACGTGATGGGCGTGCAGCAATCCTCCCGCGATGCCAACGCCCCGCGCGATAATCGTGGGCTAGCCCTTTCTCCGGACCGCCAATTTCTTTATCTCGGTTACAACAATCCCCCTGACCGACGTTTGGTGCGGAAGATTTCATTGCGCGTGAAAGACCCGGCCAACAACTCCCTAGCCGTTGTTGCACAACTGGCGTTTTCCAATGGCGATGCGCCGGCCAAGGCCATTGCCACGGATGACAAAGGCAGAGTCTATCTTGCGCGCGGCCGCAGAGTCGAAATCTACGACGCGAATTTGAGTGAACGGCTTTTTGCGCTGGCCGATTTTGAAAAATGTGAAGGCATTGCCGCCGCGCGTTTGGAAGGCAAACTCGTGCTCTATGCCACGGATCGTGCACGCGGCACGCTTTCGCGCTTCGAGTTGTCGGAAGGAGAAGGTCTCGAGTTGCGCCATGCACGCAAGGCCGGCTTGAGCGGCGAAGGCGAGATTGTTATTGCAAACCATAAAAGCTTGCGCGGTCTTGCCGTGCAGAGTGACGGCACCGCGTGGCTGGCCGATCATGATCCCGGCAGAGTCTTTCGCATCTATCCCAACGGTCGCATGAACAGCATCTCCGTGCGCAATGCGATCGACGTGGCGCTTGACGAAAAACGCGGGGAGATTTTTGTCACGCAAGACACGAGCCGCACCATTACCGTGTTACGATTGACGGACGGCGCTTTTGTGCGCACGCTCACGCCGCCGCTCGCCGAGCTTAAGCTCGCAGAGCGCGGCGCCAACCTCGCATTGACGGGCGTGGAAGTGATTCCGGGCCAGGGCTTGTTTGTGTGCAATGAAAACGGCCGCTCCCTCACCACCGGCGCCGCGGGCGATTCCCCCTTCAGCAATTCCGACGATTCTGAATTTTTTTTCGGCGATGACAACGACCCCGTGCTGGTGATGAACTTCACGTTCGCGGCCGACGCCGGCCCGGACCGCGAGATCATGCTCGGACAAGCCGTGACGCTCGGAGGAAATCCCACGGTTTTGGGAGGCCGCCCGCCACATCGTTATCGTTGGGCGCCATTGGAAGGCTTAAATGATAACACGCTTTCCAATCCCATTGCCAAGCCCAACCGCACAACCACATACAGCGTCATCGTCACAGACAAAGCGGGCGCAGTCGCGCAAGATCGCGTGACGATCACAGTTCCTAATTTTGTTTTTCTCGCCCGCGCATTTGTGTTCTTTGGTGGGAATGAAAACTCCGTGGGGAATATCTACTCCAATGGTCCCATCACGTTTGAAACCGGCTTACCGGGGATGCATCGTGGCAATCTCACCGCTGCGGGCGACATCATTTTGTATGAACAAAATCTCATCATCGGAGCCGTGAAGGCCGGCGGCCGTTTGATACTACGGCCGGGAGCCAGAGTGGATGGCACGACGCAGGAACGCGCCGAAATTCCAGAGATGCCGTTGCCGCAGTTTTCATTTCAAACCGGCGGCGCGAACATTTCTGTCACGGAAGACATGGCATTGTTGCCGGGTTCGTATGGCAAGGTTCGCATTGCGCCTCAAGCCGCATTGCATTTGCAGAACGGCGAATACTATTTCGAGCGGCTGGCGGCTCAGGCCGGGTCGCGCATTATTTTTGAGAATGCGGCCGCGCCCACCTGGATCAATGTGACCGCGGGAATGAATGTGGGTGATAATGTCAAAGTTCAACTGGCGCAAACCGAAGGCGCCAGTACAACACAAGTGCATTTTAGAGTTCTGCAAAAGGGCAATCTAGAAATAGGCAAAGGTGCAGTGCTATTGGGCAATTTGGTTGCGCCTGCAGCTCATGTTTATCTCGCTTCCGGCGCGCGGCTTTTGGGCAGCGTCACGGCCGAGGCCATCACCGTTGCGAAGAATGTGATGGTACATTCGCACCCCGCCGGCCCGCAAGAGATGCTGGAGTTGACGCCGATCTATTTGACTCACGGAGCTGCACCGAGTAAAGCCCAAGGACCGGTGCGCAGATTTTCTTCCCGACGCGATACTGTGATTGCGCCCGATCCCGTGCCGGTGGATACGGTTGTCGAAGCAGCAGAACTAGTCGATACCACTCAAACGGTGGTGACGCCGGACACGTTGATCATCCCGATGCCTAGCACCAAGCCAGGCAACAAACTGGTGCCGGTGTTGGTGGGTTTGATACTTCTCGCTTTGTTACTGCTCCTGCTTTTTCTATTGCTGCGGCGCAAGCGCACCATGCAACCGCCCGACTATTGGCAGGTGAAGCAAACCCGCCGCACTCCCGAAAATCCCGGCCCGCACCATGAGCAAAAACAAGACGGGAATCGTCACTGGCGTATTCGTTCGCGGCGCTAATGCCTGCGGTTCGCAGGGCTTGCCAGTCATTCCGTGCAATAAGAGTTGGCGGCTTTGCGCAAACCCCCTGTGATGATTGTAAAATTAGGTGATAAACGCATGCTCTTGAAGCGACGCGCAAAAGTTTTGATTCGAGATTTATCGCCAGCAGGGCGGGCAAATCCCGCGTCTTGTGAGGACCACGCTCAGTTCATTCTCGGCCGAGGAAGATTACCGTTGCCAACTGTGAGGAGGCTGCGCCCGGAATGTTCGCTTCTGCTCGTTGCAAGCGAGAAGGAGAGGTGACGATGCCGGCTCGACGCCTTGAACAAGAACACTGGTACGCGCTGCACTGCAAAAGCCGCCATGAGCGCCAGGTCGATGCACGCCTGCATGTGAAAGGCGTGCTGACATATTTGGCGGAGCATGAGACCGTCGCGCTTTGGGGCGCACGGCGCAGAAAGGTGAAAAAGAACTTGTTGCCCGGCTACGTGCTCGTTCGTGCGCAAATGAATGCCCGCACGCACTTGGAAATTTTGCAAACGCCCGGCGTGGTCAAAATCGTGGGCAAGCCGTGGCCGCAGCTTTCGTGGATTCCAGACGAGCAAGTCGAGAGCTTGCGGGTGATGCTCGGTGCGCAGCTTCCGGTGGAAGAAGTCGCTTATTGGAATCTCGGTGATCGCGTCGAAGTCATGGCCGGTCCGCTCGCCGGTTTGCGCGGTTATGTGGCGACGAACGATCATCGTCGCAAACGCGTAATTGTTTCGATCTCATTGTTGCGCCGCAGTGTTGCCGTCGAAGTCGAAGCGCAGCTTCTGCGGCAGGTCGAGGCGAGAGCAGGATTGTGTGAAGTGTGATTGTTCTCAATGATGTCATTCTGTGAGAACCTTTCCTCGCGCTTGCTACCTCGCCTATCGAGAAG
>JABWAN010000327.1 GCA_013361015.1 Candidatus Zhuqueibacterota bacterium
CCTCGGATGCGTGATCGACGTCTCCGTGCATCTTGTAAACTACCGCATCTCGTTTGGGGCGCGTAGTTGCCAACTGCTTGTTGGTGTACTTGACGTCCGGAACTTTCCCATTGCGCTCGAGCGAGTTCTCGATGCGGTTGATAAAGAACCAACTGCCGAAATTGAACACGGCGAGCACGAGAATGATCATCACGCTAACCAGAATGACGAGCGCGCGCGAGGATTTTAGCAGAGAGAGTGGCATGAAAAGCTGTAAGCTTCAGTTTGAGTTGCAAAAAAATTGGCCTTTGAGATAAAGTTCAGCTTCGCTCCTTCACCTATTCGCGCGATGCCGCTTCATGAACTCTTCGGGTTTGACGATTTCCACGCCGTGGAATTTTTTTAAGACAAGCAGATCTTTGTCGCGAGAAATTAAATAATGTGCCTGTGCAAAAACGGCTGTCGCAAGGAAGGGGTTATCGGTAGGATCGCGAAGCTCGGAGTAATGAGGCAAATGCGTATGCACGATGCCGGCCTTGCCGGGGTACGCAAGCCAATTTTGCCAACGCCGCAGCACGTTCGACTCCACGAACCGGCCCAAAACGTCAAGGTATTCAAAGCGGATGTCGTCATTTAAAAAGAGCTGCAATCGATTACGCTTCCAGAGTTGAAGGATTTTTCCGGAAACGCTTTTGGGCCACAGTACGCCGCCCAGGAATACGTTAGTATCAACAACCACTCGCCAATACAACAGGCGGTCTTTTTTGCGGCTCCGCGTGGTCATGAAGTTTTGCGCTGCTTGCGCTTCGTGCGAGTTTCCGTGACGAGCCGATCAATGTCATCTTGCGCCTTAATGCCGGCGCGTTTGGCTGCGCGTCGTGTGTCACGCAAAAGCTTATTAAGCGCCGGGTCGGAAAAGTCGCTCATCTCATCGAGCCAACGATCGATTCGAGCGCGACGCAATCGCCATTCTCCCGCGACTTTTGCTGCCGGAATTTCACCGGCTCGAACCTTGCGTAGCACGAGGTCGGAATCGATTTGTAGATAGCGCGCAGCTTGCTGGACGGTGAAAATTTCAGAAATCATAAAGGCCTTTTAAGAAATTTGCTCCGAGATAAAAGCTTGTCATGTATTTTTCATTAAAATTGTAAGCAAGATAATAGCGCGTTCGAAAAAAAGCAACGAAGGTTTTGCGAACTTAAACGGAGCCGGACTTGCGCGCCGCGATCTTTGCTGCGCCCGAAATCTCTTTGCGCAAGTCCGGCTTCATCCAAGCCTTTTATTTCATCACGACAAACTTCCTCGTCGCCACGAACGTCCCGCTAAGGCGAGACTGCGCGCGCAGGCGATAGAGATACACGCCGCTTTCCAATTTCGAAGCATCGACTACGAGCGCGTGGCTGCCCGCCGGTTTCTTCTCATTCACCAACACGAGCACTTCGTGACCAAGCGCGTTGAACACTTTCAGCTCCACGTGGGCAGACTGCGGCAGAGTGTAAACAATGCTCGTGGTGGGGTTGAAGGGATTGGGATAGTTTTGCGACAAGCTGAACTCGCGCGGAAGATCTTCGTTGCGCTCTGCAACGGCGACGGTGCCCGTGGTGAAAAACCAAGTGCTCGACCAATCGCTCGTGCCGAAATTGTTCGTTGCGTTCACGCGCCAGAAGTGGAGCGTTCTCTCCGCGAGCCTGTCCACGACGTCAATCGAAGTTGTAAAGACGTCGCTCGTGTCAACCACCAGTGAAGAAAAATTGGGATCGCTCGCCACTTGCACACGATACGTCGTTGCGCTGTCCGCGGCATTCCAAGTTAAAGTGGGAAGAAGAGAAACCAGGGTCGCACCGTTTGCGGGCGAAACCAGCGCGGGAGCCGAAGGCGCGATGCCGCTTGCTTCCATGCGCAGAATCGCACCGTTGTCTCCCACGACGGTCGCGGTGTTGATATCGATGAAAACAACGCTGCGCAGGGTTTGCCGCGTGCAGCTTGGCGCTACGGCCCAAGTCGTTCCGCCATCCGTCGTGCGCAGCATGATGCCGCTTTCGCCGACAGCAAGACCGTTTGCAGTATCGGCAAAAGAAACGCCGTAAAGCGTGTTGCCGAGGCCGGTGTTGCGGCGCGTCCAGTTTAGACCGGCATTGCTCGTTTGAATAATGGTGCCGTTTGCTCCCACTACGGTTGCAGTATTGGCATCAGTGAAGACAATATCGTACAGCGTATTCGTTACGCCACTGCTTCGAACAGACCAGTTTTGCCCGTTGTTTGTCGTGCGGCGAACCACGCCGTTGCCGCCCACGACCATGGCGGTTGTGGCACTGGTTATGAATACTCCGTAAAAGTTCTCAGTGGTGTTGCTTGTGCCCGCAACCCATGTTTCACCGCCATTCGTTGTGGTGAGAATAAGGCCTCCATCTCCTACTGCGATCCCAAAATTGAAGTCGAAGAAGAACACATTGGATAGAAACAGAGGTTGCGAAGAGGTCCGTTGGCATCTTAATGTAGTCCCCCCGTCAATCGTACGATAAATGATACAGCTTGTGTGGTTTCTTAAGTCAGAGCCACCTACCATAGTTCCGGTATTGGCATCAATGAATGAAACTCCCCGCAAGTCTTCAGGGAAAAATGACACGAGACTTTGGGAAACCCATGTCAGTCCTCCGTCGGTTGTGCGAGTGACTGCGCCATCTTCACCTACCGCAGTTCCGACATCACGGCTCGTGAACGAGACATCGTTTAATTGCCGTGTCGTTACTTCGGAATTTTGGGAAGTCCACACCGCGCCGGCGTTGGTCGTACGGCGAATGATGCCATTGCTGCCCACTGCGGTGCCGGTGTTGGCATCAACAAAAGAAACACCATATAGCGCACCTGTTGCGTGGATGAATTGAGATATCCAATTGCCTCCACCATTGTTGGTGCGCTAAACTTCTCCTCCCGATGTCACTACCGCCCCACCGTCGGCGTTGGTGAAAAAAACATCCAGGAAAGTGCGGCCACCAATGTTGATACTCTGGCTAAACCACGTCGCTCCACCGTTGGTGGTCCGGAGGATGTTTCCATTATCTCCTACTGCTGTAACAATATTGGCATCGACAAAAAAAAAACAGCCCGAAGAGAGAAGATCGTTCCGCTTGTTTGAAGAATCCACGTCATCCCGCCATTCGTCGTGCGCAGAATCGTTCCATTCGCTCCCACTGCCGTTCCTGTGTCAGCATGCGTGAAAGAAACGCCGTAGAGATCTCGCGTTGTTCCGCTGGGCTGGCTGGTCCAATTTGCTCCGCCATTGGTCGTGCGGAGAATCGTGCCGATATCGCCCACGGCATATCCCACGTTGGCATCGACAAAAGAAACGGAGCGCAGCGTTCTTGCAGTTCCGCTCGTTTGAGACGACCAACTCATACCGCCGTCGTTGCTGCGCAGGATGGCTCCGTTCGCGCCCACGGCTGTGGCGGTATTGGCATCAACAAAAGAAAGTCCGAGCAAATCCTGGTCAATCACACAAGTTTGCACGGTCCAGTTTGTGCCGCCGTCGGTCGTGCGAATGATGGTTCCCAATTCTCCCACAGCCATGCCAATGTTGGCATCAACGAACTTTACGCCATAAAGCGTGTTGCCTTGCGGCAGCGGGTTTTGCCAAACCCAACGCGTTTGCGCGAAACTCGCTTCAATGACGCAGAGGGAGAAAAGCAAGGGGCAAGGGGCAAGGTGTAAGAAGCGGAGGGATAGAGGAAGTGCTGCGCGCGCAACCTGGAAAAAACGCAATGAACGTTTCATCGCGGCCTCCATTTGATTGAGGTGTTAGAAGAACGAGTAAAGCCAAGTTGCACCCATGAAATGAATTTCAAGAATGCTTCGGCTTCGCCCACGATTTGTTTGCAACTCGTTTTCTAGGGGAAGGAATCATTTTGGCGCAAATACTCGAGCATGAGCGAGGCCTCGTGCCTCGCCGGGAGAGTTTTTATCTTTGTTTCAGCTTTATTTGTCGTGCAAGGACTTCGAGATAGCGGTGAGCGGCGCCAACTAGGCTGCTTGTAGCTTGCTTAAATTTGATCTCGCTAAAGCGAACGACAGGCCGCCATCGGCCGTCAATGTAAGCTTCGTATTGAATCACGATGATCGCCAAGACTTGGCCCGGTCCGTCGTGAAATGCACTCGTAACCGATCCAAACCGGTTTCAAAGTCCTGCATCCAGAATTTTTCGCCCATGATGCTATCTACGCTTTGACCGAGATTTACACAAGCACTTCCTCCCTAATCTACGGCCCCTAGATCTTGTCTTATCATCTCGAAATGCCGCAACAAATCCATAAATCACAAATCGTGCGCACGGTGATCAACCTCACTTCCCAAGCATCTCAAACACGCCGTCCCAATTCGGCGGTCGCGGCGATTGCATGAAGACTTCGCAACGCCGCAAAAACTCGATGGCCGGGCCGTCCTCCTTCTTGAATTCCAATACCCGGCGAAATTCCAAAATCGCATTGCGCCATTCTTGCAAACGATAATATTCCAAACCGCGCGCGAAGTGTTTCATCAAAGCCGTTTGTTCCGGCATCACGCCGCGATCGCGCCGGGCGACCAACTCATAAATGCGCACCGGCAACGCTTTGCCTTGCACACGAATCGCATCCAATTCACGCGCGATGACTTTGCTTTTGGCTAGCTCGAACGTGTCTTCGCTGATAATAATATTCGTGCCGTACATCTTGTTGACGCCTTCGAGGCGCGAAGCAAGATTAACCGAGTCGCCGATCATGGTGTAATCCGAGCGGCTCTTGCCGCCGATGTTGCCCGCGATCATGTGGCCCGAGTTGAGGCCGATGCGTGCTTCGAGCAACGGCCGCTTTTCTTCCCGCCATTTGTTGCGCAACGCGACCAGGCGTTCCTGCATTTCCAGCGCGGCGAAACAGGCGCGTTCGGCATGATCTTCCTGATCCACCGGAATGCCGAAGCCCGCCACAATCGCATCGCCTTCATACTTGTCCAGATAGCCGCCATATTTGAGCACGATGTCGGTCATCGCGGAAAGATACTCATTCAACTGCGTAATCATTTCATCCGGCGTCAAGCGCTCCGAGATTTTGGTGAAGTCTTTGATGTCGGAAAAGAACGCCGTGGCAAACTTGCGCTCGCCGCCGAGCTTGAGCATCGCAGGCTTGCGCAAGATTGCGTGCACCAAACTGTCGGAAAGATAATTGCCGAACATGCCATAGATAAGGTTCTTTTCGCGCTCTTCGCTGAGATAGCGATAAATCATGCCAAACAACAACGCGAGCGCCATGACGAGCAGCGGCTCCACTTCCGCCATCCACACGTTGCGATAGACGAACGCCCAATACGTCAAAGCCGTATAGCTTGCGGCAACGAGAAACGAAGACAACAGGCTGAGCCACGGGCTGAGCAGCAACGCAATGGCCCCGATCAATGCCGCCAAAATGAGCAGCATCGCGAGGCGGGAAGAACCGGCTTGCTCCCAAATGAAATCTTGCCGGAGAATGTTGTAAATGAGATTGGCGTGAATTTCCACACCGGGAAAATTATTTTGAAACGGCACGACGCGCAAATCATACAAACCCGGCGCGGAAGTGCCGATCAGCACGATTTTGTTTTTCAAATAGTCGGGATCCAGGCGTTGCTCCAGGACGTCGACATAAGATACGTAGCGGAACGATTGGAAGCCGCCCGCGTAATTGATCAGCATGCGGCCGCGGCGGTCGATCGGTATGCGCAAAGGCTCTTGCCCATTACCAGTGGGCGTGAGCACCACTTCGTTTTGCGCCGTGAGCGCGACGGCATGCGGCGCAATGTGCTGGTGCTGCATAATCACCGCCAGCGCAAACGCCGGATAAGTTTGCCCGCCAAAATTCAGAAACAACGGCATGCGCCGGATTGCGTCGTCATCCGCGTCGTCCAAAAAGTTGACGAAGCCGAGCTTCGCGCTGCGATTGTACAGTTCAAAAAATTTTCCACCGAACCGGTCTTCCTTGGGAAAACTGAACGGCAGGCTGGTTGAGAATTTCAAAGTGTAACGTTGTGTTTCAAACTGCGGCGGGGCGATCGGCATTGGGTGCAGAAAGGCGGCGGGATCGGCCCCGGAAAACGCCAATGCATTCACAACATTGCCGGCCGCGACCGTGCTCGCCACCAGCATGCTATCGGCCACGCTCGCTTCGCGCTCCATAAACAGAATATCGAAGCCGATCACGGCTGCGCCTTGTTGGCGAACGTAGTCGATCACTTTCGCATGATAGCTGCGCGGCCACTGTGCATACAGCCCGAGCTTATCCAAGCTGCGTTGATCGATATCCACGATCACGAGGTCGTCGATCACGTCACCCTTGCGCAACTCGCCCACCGTGGCGGGATCGACGAGCTGCCCGTAGCGGCGCATGCGCTGCACGAAAGTCCGCATGCCGAAGCCCGCCTCCAGCTCGGCGACGCCGCGGCCGATCCACTCGGGGTTCTCCACCCGGTAGGCGCGCATGACGAACTGCGTGTAGGCCGACATGCGGTCGTGGTTTGCGGCCAGCTGCCCACCCATTTCCGCCTCGTACTTGCGGCATTCCTCGGCGAGGTCCACGCGCAGGATGCGGGGTCCCAGCGAGGCGAGGAT
>JABWAN010000328.1 GCA_013361015.1 Candidatus Zhuqueibacterota bacterium
ACGTATTGGATGCGCCCGCCGCAAAGTCTTGCAACCGCTTCGGGCCATCACCGTTTTGTTTGGGATTTGCGCCACGAGCCGCCGCCGGGCAGCGAGCGCGAGTTTGCGATTGCCGCAGTGTATCGCAACACGCCGACCGGCCCACAAGGCCCGTTCGTTCATCCGGGACGTTATATCGTGCGCTTGACGGTGGACGATATTGTTCTCGAACGCCCGCTTGCGGTGCGTCTCGATCCGCGCGTGAATACCAGCGAGACCGACGTGCAATTGCAAACGGACAATTCTCTCGCCTGCTATAACGGCTATCTGCGGCTGCAAAAAATTCGTGAGGCAATTGACGCGCTGTTGCAGAATCCCGCCAACACGAAGAAGCGCACTGCGCTGCAAACGCTGCGCGGCTCCGGCCTGCCGGGCAACCCCGACCTCCTCTATAGCAGCATCACCGCAGCTTCTGTTGACAAAGAAACGATTGTCGGTTTGCAGAACAAATTTCTATATTTGCTCAACCTCTTGCAAAGCGTGGACGCGCGGCCAACGCAGCAGGCCATGGCGGGAGTGAATGCGCTTGAAGAGGCGGCAGAAGCGCTGGCAAAGAGATGGCAAGCAATGAAATGATTTTCTAACTCGTGCGAGCAATGCAAAGGACGATGCTCAACATCAATTGGAACATGCGAGGCGTTTTGAAATGAAGCGACCTTTCGAAAAGCGGGAACGCGGATTTTTCGGAAAAAGCCTTGAGCCATTCATGATTCAAGCCCTCAAAGCATCGGCTTTTTCTGCGGCATTTGCGTTCCAAGAGCTTTTGATCGTATTTTCCTTCCCCTTCATTCTTCCGGCGCAAGAAGCATCGACTCCACTTGCCCTCAAAGCCGCGCGCCTCTTCGACGCCGAAGCCGGAGCGATGCGCACTGATAAGATCGTCCTCATTTCCGGCGAAAAGATCGCCGCGCTTCAAAACGCGAATGCGCCGCTACCTGCGAATGTAAAACTCATTGACCTCGGTGACGCGACTCTCCTGCCCGGTTTGATCGATGCGCATAGCCACCTCCTGCTTCATCCCTACAACGAAGCTTCGTGGAATGATCAAGTGCTTAAAGAGTCGCTCGCATTGCGCACGGCGCGTGCGGTGGTGCATGCGGAGAAAACTCTGCGCGCGGGCTTCACAACGCTGCGCGATTTGGGCACAGAGGGCGGCGATTATGCGGACGTCGGCATTCGTGACGCGATCAATCAGGGCATCATTATGGGGCCGCGCTTGCAGGTGGCCACGCGCGCGATTGTGATCACCGGCGGCTATGGCCCGGCGGGATTTGATCCGCGTTGGGAAGTGCCGCAAGGCGCGGAAGTCGCGGACGGTGTCGAGGGCGTACGCAAAGCGGTGCGCCGGCAAATCGGGCACGGCGCGGATTGGATCAAAGTTTATGCGGACTATCGTCACGGCGGTGTGAACGCACCGACTTTCACCGTCGAAGAACTGCGCGCAGCGGTTGATGAGGCGGCGGCGACCGGCCGTTTCGTGGTGGCGCATGCCTCCACTTCCGAAGGCATTCGCCGCGCGGTGTTGGCAGGCATTAAGAGCATCGAGCATGGCTCGGAAGCGAATGACGAAGTGCTCCAAATGATGGCGAATAACGGTGTCGCATTCTGTCCGACTCTCGCTGCACGCGAGGCGATTGCGAGCTATGCTGCTGAAAGCGAGCGCGCGGTGCAGCAACAACGCGTGCAAGCCCAAAAGGAAATGTTCCAACGCGCGCTCAAGCACGGCGTGAATATCGTGTGCGGCAGCGATGTAGGCGTGTTCCAACATGGGGAGAACGCGTGGGAGATCGAATTGATGGTGGCATACGGCATGTCGCCCGGCCAGGCATTGCAAGCGGCGACGATTCGCGCGGCACAATTACTCGGCTGGCAAGATCGCCTCGGCACGCTCGCGCCAAATAAGATTGCTGATATGATCGCAGTCAAAGGCAACCCGCTTACGGAGATTCGGCGTTTGCGCGAGGTGGTTTTCGTGATGAAGGGTGGAAAGATCTTTCGGCAGGAGTTGCAATAAATTCCATAGGAGGATTGGAGCGACTCGAAGTCACCTCGCCCGAAGAGACAAAGGCGAGGTAAACAAGCAAAGATGAACCCTCGGTGAAGCAGCGACCAAACAAAAGCAATAGTAGATAACTTCCCAAACGCTGTTAAACTCGTTCCGGCTTGGCTTGCGATCGCAACTTTGCGTCCCGCGACATTTATAGCGCGCACCCTTTGGCATCGCGGCTTGAATGTCGCGGCGCAAAATCATCCGCAACAAGAGTATGCACTTTTCACAATAAACCCCAGCAACTTATTCCAAAGGAGGAGAGGTTATGAACATTCCAAGTTGGTTGTATTTCATCTTGATCGGTTTGATCGCGGGTTGGCTGGCAGGCCGCATCATGAAAGGCCGCGGCTTTGGCTTGGTCGGCAATCTCATTGTGGGCGTCGTGGGTGCGTGGCTCGGCAGTTTCGTGTTTGGGCTGCTGAATCTTTCCGCTTATGGCACGCTCGGCATGATCGTGATGGCAACCATTGGCGCGATTGTTCTACTTTATGTGGTCGGTCTCATCAAAAAGATGTGAAGGTAATTTTTCCGGCGCCTGATTGCCATGCTGCCGGAAGCAGACTGTGTGAAGTTGATCGCATTCGTCTTTCCGGGCGGAGCGAGAAGCCTGGCGTTTTTATTCAGAGCATGGCTCAAATTTTTCGTTTCGTGCGGAATCACCTCTTTACACAGTCTGAATCTTTCTGCGGGCAAGCACGTTGCGAAGCGATTGCGAAGATACCTCGCAAATGACAACTCGGAATTGCAGAGTTGCTGAACTTGCGTCAAGCGAATTAGAGAACCAAATCAGAATAAAATTCTGAAAGTCTTTTGACTGCACACGGATCAAAAACGCACGCGGAAAAAGCTTTTCAGTGTGTGTTTTGATCCGTGTGCTGCCCGCAGGGCTGCGGCTTCCAGCGTAGCTGAAAATCCGAGGTAGAATCTTATGGCCTCGAACACACAGGCGTTCCGCCGGATCATTCTTTCGGTTTATCTCACGATCATCGCGCTCGGCGTGCTGCTCTTTCTCGCCTTCGGTCCGGCGCTGGCGGCCACACGTTATGGTTACACTTGGAGCCTGCTCATTTGGCTCGTGCCCAATCTCGCTATGCTCTGGTGGTTTCTTGCGAGCAAGGAATATCGCATTCATCATAAGCGCGCATTCTATTGGGCGACGTTTTGTCTTTTTATGAACGGGGCCATTTTGGATTTTTTCTTCGCCCACGGTGTTTCTTTTGAAAGCCGTCGCGCCTTTTGTGAACTGGCGCGCGTTCAGTTTTACGCTCGTCACGACGTTGTTGATCAGCATCATTTACGAAGTCACATTGGGAGTGGCCGCGCAATGGTGGGGTTATCAACGGGAACCCATGCTCGGAATTTTTATCTCCGCCTGGCACGATTTGCCGATGGAGGCGGTGACGCTGTGGTTCGCCGCGGTGTTCATGACCGTGCTCGTGTTTGAAGCGATCAAGATTCATTTGCTGAAACGCGCGCCCGATCGCGAATGATAATCTCTACCTCCCTCGGCGTTGGTGCATGGTCAAGAAATGCTTATCGGAAACATGGCATTCATTTTACCGAGGTCTCGCGCATGCGCCCTTACACGCGCCGTTTTCGCATTCGCCATTACGAACTGGATTTTCTCGGCCACCTCAACAACGCAACGTATGTGCGTTTCATGCAGGAGGCGGCCATTGAGGCTTCGACGGAGGCAGTTTTCAGTCCTGCATGGTATCGCGAGCACGGCACGGGGTGGGTGATTCGGCGTTTGGAAATTCGCTATTACGCGCAAGCCCGATACGGCGAGGAGTTGAGCGTCACGACTTGGGTTTCAGATATGAAGCGCGCTACTTCGCATCGCGAGTATCTCCTCACGCGCACAAGTGATGGCGCACAAATGGCGCGTGCGCGTGTGAATTGGGTCTACCTCGATTTGAAAACCGGCCAGCCCATTCGCATCCCCGAATATTTCCGTGAAGCTTTTCAGCCGAGCGGTGAGCTTGAGGCATTGGGCATACGCATCACGAAAGCGCAAACGACCGAAAATTCGCATCGCTATCGCAGCACCCGCCGCGTGCAGACTTGCGAAGTTGACACAATGGTGCACGTCCACCACGCGGCATATTTGACCTGGATCGAGCAGGCGTATTTCGATGCGATACGCCGGGCCGGGCATCCCATCGAGAAATTGCAGTCGCAAGGCTGGCAGGTGTTGCAGGGCGGGCACGACATTGAGTACTTCGAGCCGGCGATCGACAACGATGCAATCGAAATCGTGAGTTGGATTTGCGAGCTGGCGAAAGTGCGCGGCGCGTGGTGTCATGAAATTTACAACGCCCAAACCGGCAAACTGCTCGCGCGAGATTATTCACTCGGCGTATTTGTGAATACCGAGGGCAAGCTCTTCGTGCCGCCGCAAGAGATTGTCGCGGAGGTGTTGGCCGGGCCGGTGCTCGCAGAGAATTGACAACACGAAGCAATGGCCACGCAAAACTTCCCGTGAGCGAAACTGTGGAATGCGCTGCGGAATATTTACGCCGCTTGGGGCGAGGCTTTTCTTTTTTGATTTCGGCTGGTGCGGCTTAAGATTTGGCAATAAACAAAACTATCAGCTCGGTTTGACGTTCCACTAGCAATTTCAACGTTGAGGATCATGATGAAACACGGCTTCGCCCATTTTCTTGTTCTGATATTCGGATTGTCGAGGCTTGCCCACGCACAATTTCCATGGCCGGTTACGCCTTTCAATCAAGCGCAATATAGCACCGGCACGTTTTGCGAGTATCGCGATACTGCGCCCGCACCGCACTATCACAACGGCACGGACATTCCGAAAGACGATGGCTCGCCCGTGTATCCCGTGATCGATGCCGTGATTACGGATATCGACCCGAGCGGCAGCAACGCTTACGTGCGCGCGGGACGTTTTGCCTACGTGCACATTATGCCTAATCCCGCGTTGAGCGTTGGTGACTCTGTCTTTACCTCTGTCACTGTGCTCGGCACGATTCTCTCGGGCTTGGGGCACGTGCATTTAACCGAAGGCCAAGTGAATAGCGAAGTCAATGCGCTGCGCGAGAACACCGGCTTGACGCCGAATCCCGACACGTGGCCGCCGGAGATTAACTTCGTGCGCTTCTTTCAGAGCGGCGGCGGCATGGAATTCCGCAACAACTCCGTAAGCGGGCCGGTCGATATTGTCGCGCACATTTCCGAGAAGAGCGGCCCTCCGGGAAGCTCAAGTTCGCAACTCAACAATGGCATCTATAAGCTCGGCTACAAAATACTCTCGGCCGATCACAGCACTGTCGTTTACTCGCCGCCGAACAACGGGCTGCGCTATCAATTCGATCGCAAGCCGTTGCAGAATGTGCACAACACTTTTCATCCGGGCTTTTCCAGCACGAGTGCGCACGTTTATTTTGTGAACAACACTGCGAGCGCGCCGAGTCCATGGGACACCGCGGCGCTTCCTGAAGGCCATTACACGGTGATGGTTTTCGCTGAGGACACGCGGCGCAACGCGGATACTGCCTACGTTGCGGTACAAGTTACGCGCAAAGACCAGCTCGCACCCGCACAGCCGTTGTTACTTGCGCTCACCTCTCCCTTCTCACCGACCGCGCGTTGGCAAGCAAACCCCGAAGCCGATTTGCGCGGCTATCGGCTCTATGCTTCGACGGACAACAATGTGTGGCGCTTAATTCAAGATGAAACGATTTTGCCAAAGCCGAATGTGACCGCGGATTTGAGCAGCGTTGCAAGCGAAACTTACTTCCGCCTCACGGCGGTCGATACCGTTTCGCCGCCGAATGAAAGCGCGCATTCCGACGTTTATGGCATTGCGCCGGCCGCACGCATTGAGCGCGTTTTGATCGTGGATGGTTTTGATCGTTACGGCGGCTCCGGGAGTTGGGCGCAGCCGTGGCATTCCTTCGTTTTCACGCATGGCCGCGCGCTGGCACCAAACGGCTTTGCGTTTGCATCGTGCGCGAACGAGCAAGTCATCACCGGCGCCATCAATTTGCAGGATTATGACGCGGTGTTCTGGTTGCTTGGCGACGAATCTACTGCCGATGAAACTTTTAACACGACCGAGCAAACGAAGGTGAAAACCTATTTGCAGAACGGCGGCAGGCTATTCGTATCAGGCTCGGAAATCGCGTGGGATCTCGACACCGCAGCGCGCGGCAGTGCGAGTGACGAGGCGTTCCTGCGTGATTATTTGAAAACGGATTACGTGAGCGACGACGCGAACAGCTTCACGGTGAGCGGCGTGAGCAACGGCATCTTTGCAGGTTTGAATTTCAGCTACGGCAGCGCGCCGTATCAAGAAGATTATCCCGATGCGATCAATGTCGTGAACGGCGGCGCCGTTTGCTTGCGCTATAGCAACGGCCAAAACGCAGGCGTGCAGTTCGCGGGAATTTTTTCGAACGGAACGCGTGAAGGCAAACTCGTATATTTGGGCTTTCCTTTTGAAACGATCGCTTCGACGGGGGTGCGGCAGGAAGT
>JABWAN010000329.1 GCA_013361015.1 Candidatus Zhuqueibacterota bacterium
TGACGTCGATAGCATATATCGGTTTGCCTTCGGGGCCGGGCGGAGGAACGGTGATTTTATCTTTGCACGCAGAAAGCAGCACGGCAAGCACACTGAGTGAAAACAAGGTCAGCCGGATCGCCGCAAATTTATTTCTATAATCCATTGCTCGCACAGACATCTCTTCTCCAAAAGTTCGATGAATACACGCGTGATTACGAAAACAAGATTAGCGATTTCAAAAATGGCTCTTGTGAGCGCACCTCGAGCACCAAAACCGCATATTTGTTGGTTTGGAATTAGTTTTGTGCCGCTTGAGCCTGATAAAATGCAAAGCCTCTGCCACAGAAATTGCAGGTTAAAACTCGCCCGTTTCCGGTGACTTGCTGCTTGACATTTATTCCTCCTCGTTTATCTTACCCCACACTTTTTCGTTGCGCCGGATAGGCATATAAAAAATGATAAGTCTGCGAACCAAGTGTGGAGCTTTGTGTGAAATCGGTTCAAACAACGCTGAGTCTTTGCCTCTCGTTCGTGCTCGCTAGTGCGGTGCATGCTAATGATGCACTCCTTCCGCTCAAAACTGTAACCCCTCCCAGCATTGACGGTAAACTCGACGACGCGGTGTGGCAGCAAGCGCCGAAAGTTACCGGCTTCAAGACTTTTGTGCCGGATTACGGCCACGACATGCCCGATCAAACCGTGGTGTATTATGCATACGATCGCGAGAATCTCTACTTTGCGTTTCGCTGTTATGATCGCGAGCCGGAGAAGATTAAAACTTCGGTGACGCGGCGCGACAACATTCGGCCCGACGATTGGATTTGCATCAACCTCGACTCTTTCAATGACCAACAGGCACTTTACGGTTTTTATGTGAACCCGGCGGGCATTCAAAGCGACACGCGTTTTGCAGGCAACACTGAAGACGACGGCATCGATTTGGTTTGGTACAGCGCGGGTAATATCGACAAAGAAGGTTATACCATCGAAGTGCAAATTCCCTTCAAGAGCATTCGTTTTGCGAACAAAGATACGGTGGAGATGGGTGTGATCTTCGAGCGCCGCGTGAGCCGCCGTTCGGAGCAGGGCACGTTTCCGCCGCTGAAACCCGAGCGCGGCATGGCTTTTCTCACGCAAATGAAGCCCATTCTCTATCATGAAGTCAAACACTACACGCTTTTTGAAGTGTTGCCCGCGATGACGTTCAGCGAGCGGAGCGCGTTACAGCAAGGGCGTTTGACTTCGGGCGGCGGAGATTATGAAGGCAGCCTCACCGCGAAGTTCGGCATTACTTCCGACCTCATTCTCGATGGCACGTACAATCCCGATTTCAGCCAGGTCGAATCCGACGCCGGGCAGGTTGACGTGAATTTGCGCTTCGCGCTTTTCTTTCCGGAGAAGCGGCCGTTCTTCACGGAGGGGAATGATAATTTCAATTTCACGGGCAGCGCGGCCGGCGATCCGTTATCAGCAGTCGTCCACACGCGCAACATCGGCAATCCGCTCGCGGGCGTGAAATTATCCGGCAAGCTCGGCAGAAAAAATTTTCTTGCCTCGCTCAACACTATTGATGAATTGCCGCCGGGTTCGGAGGATGAGCGCGCGTATTTTTCCATCTTCCGCTATAAACGCGCGTTGAATGATGATAGTTATCTCGGCGCGTTCTATACCGGCCGCGAACGCGAGCACGGTTTCAATCGCGTGTTCGGCGGCGACGGCCAAATGCGATTGAATCAATCGAGCCTGTTGGGTTTTCACGCTTTCGGCTCGCAAACGCAAATTGCCCAAACCGCCGGAAAGGAATGGGATCACGCGCTCGGCGTGGATTATTATTACAACACGCGCAATCTCGATGTGGGCTTGGGCGCGCAAGATCTCTCGCCCACGTTTCGCACCGAAAGCGGCTACGTGACGCGCGTCGGCATTACACGCGTGCGCGCTTCGCTCTTGCCCAAAATCTATCCGAAGGATAGTTTTATAACGCGCATCGATCCGAATTTCTACAGCATTCAAACGCACGACAAGCCCAACGATCTTTATGAAACGGATAACGGCGTGTCGTTGCGTTTCGTGATCATGCGCCGATCGAACTTAACGGCGAGCTACAACTACGCGACCGAGATTTTCGATCCCAACGATCTTTTTCCCGTTGAAGATTTTGGCGCATTGCCGGCGCGCAAGTTTGAAACCGGCGGCGCGCGTTTGATTTGGAACAGCCAAGTGAATAACCAATGGACCACGCGCCTCGAATTTCGCCGCAACAAAGCGATCTTCTATGATCTCGCGCCGTATCAAGGCCTGAGCCACAGCGGTTTGGTGAATCTTACTTATCAGCCTTCGGAAAAGATCAATGCATTCTTCAGCGCGACGTATTCGGATTTCTATCGCGAGAATGGCCGCAAAGAATACGACGTGACGATTCTGCGCGGGCGTTTGACTTATCAAATCAACAAATATCTTTTCTTTCGCGGTATCGTGGAGCACAATGATTTTCGCAAACGCTTGCTCACGGATTTTCTCGCCTCGTTCACTTACATTCCCGGCACAGTGTTGCACTTCGGCTACGGCTCGCTATATGAGAAGATCAAATTTGAAAACGAGCGCTATGTTGCAAGCGAGGATTTTAATGAAACGCAACGCGGCTTTTTTGCAAAGGCCTCGTATCTTTGGCGGCTCTAGTGTTGGAGTTGTGGAGTGATGAAAGAATAGTTTTGCCAATAATCGTTTTGCCTTATTGTTTTGGGCTCGCTCGGATTTTGTTATTTGAAATGCACTGCTGTCTCAACCGAAAGGAAATTTGATATGCGCATAAAAAACTGGCTCGCGCCATTCTTACTGCTCACTGCCGGTTTGCTTTTGCTGGCGAGCAATAAACAAGCGGTTTCGCAAGAGAGCGCAAATCAAAATCCTCCCGCGCCGGGCTTCAACGCCGCCGGCTCGGACGCGAAGGCGATCGCGCTCGCGGACGAAGTCATGGCAAAGCTCGGCGGCCGCGCGAATTGGGACAACACGCGTTACGTGCGCTGGCGTTTCTTCGGACGGCGTTTGCACGTATGGGACAAATGGACCGGCAATATTCGCGTGGAACGCACCGACGAAACCGTGCTCATGAACATTAACACCAAACAAGGTCGCGCATGGAAAAACGGTGCAGAGGTCACACATCCCGACTCGCTGGCGAAGTCTTTGAAGGGCGGCTACGAAGCGTGGGTGAATGATTCCTATTGGGTGTTCATGCCATATAAATTGAAAGACAGCGGCGTGACTTTGAAATACGTGGGTGAGGGGAAGATGGCGGATAGCAGCGCCGCGGAGATTCTGCAACTGACTTTTGAGAACGTCGGCGTGACGCCGCAAAACAAATATCTCGTGTACGTTGATAAAACCACGAAGCTCGTGGGATACTGGGATTATTTCACCAATGCGAGCGATGAGAAGCCGCGTGTTTCTAACGTGTGGGGAAATTGGCAGCCGTATGGCCGCCTCATGTTGTCGGATGATCGCGGCCGCGGCAAGCATACGGAACTTGCCGTGTTCGATACGCTGCCCGCAAGCGTGTTTGAAAATCCCGCACCCGTGGATTGGCAAACAGTAAATGCTTCGGCGCAGAAATAGCCAGTGGCTTTAGGGAGTATTGGAGTGATGAACCCACTTCATCCGATACTCCAGCGCTCCAATTGCGTGTGGTCCGCGCCGTTGACTTTTGCGCTTTTCGAATTTATATTGCGCAGCAATGACACGATCACAAGAGATTGGCTGCTTGTTGATTCACGGTTTCACCAGCAGTCCCACCGAAATGGCCGGACTCGCCGAAACGCTGCGCACGCACGGCTATCGCGTTGACCTTCCGCTTTTGCCCGGCCACGCAAGTCGACCTGAAGCGTTGTTAAAAGTCAAATATCAAGATTGGATTGCGACCGTCGAATCCGCTTTGCGCACCATGCAATCGGAAACCGTTCAGCAAATCGTCATCGGCCTTTCGATGGGGGGCGTGCTTGCTTTGCATTTGGCTGCGCATTACAACTTCGCGGGGGTCATTGCGTTGGCGCCCGCGCTCAAATTGCCGCTTTGGAAGGAAATCGGCATTCGTCTGCTCTCGCCCTTCAATCTCACGCGGCGCAAAACGCATGGACCGGATGTGAATGACGATCACGGCCGCGCGCTTCTCGATAGTTATCGCGAATATCCGTTGCCCGCCACGCGGGAAGTCTTTCGCTTGCAGCGTTTGGTGCGTGGCGAGCTTGCGCGTATAACCATGCCGCTCTTCGTCGCGCACTCTTTGCAGGATCATACCATTCCCGTGCACAACGTGGACTATCTGCTGCAGCAGATAAAGTCCAAGCATGTCGAAAAAATGCTCGTCCACGACTCTTATCACGTGCTCACGGTCGATCGTGACCGCGAGCGGATTTTTACGCGCATACTCGAATTTATTGCGAAAGTCACATGAACGAGAATAAAACTAAAAAGCCGGGCCGTCTTGCCGGATTGCGTGAGCTGAAAACATTATTGCCCTATCTGCGCAAGTATCGTGGCCGTGTTGCCTTCGGCGTCGTTTTTATCATCGTCACGAACCTCTTTGCGCTCATGTTGCCGCGCGTGCTGCAAATGGCGATTGACAGCCTGGAAGCCGCATTGACCACCGCGCGCCTGCTTTGGTTCGCGGGGCTGATTCTGCTGGTTTCCGCGGGCGAGGGCTTTTTCCGTTTTCTGATGCGCCAAACCATCATCGTCGTTTCGCGTTTGGTGGAATACGATCTGCGCAACGACTTCTTTCAACATTTGCAAACCATGGCGCGCTCGTTTTATCATCGCCACTCCACCGGCGATTTGATGGCGCGCGCAACGAACGATTTGAACAGCGTGCGCACCGTGCTCGGCCCCGGCATTATGTATTCCTCCAACACCGTGGTCGTGGGCCTCGGCGCTTTCATCGCCATGATGTACATGAATCAAAAGCTCACGCTGGTTGCCATGCTCACGCTGCCGTTGATGGTGATCATCGTCCATCGCACCATGGGAAAAATCTATGCGACCTACGAACGCATTCAAGAGCAGTTCTCGAAAATTACCACGCGCGTGCAGGAAAATCTTTCCGGCATTCGTGTGATCAAGTCCTATCTCCGCGAGGATTTTGAGATCGAGCAATTCTCGCATCTCAATCGCGAGTACATGCAGCAAAGCGTGCATTTGGGCAAGATCGAAGGCGTGTTGTGGGCGGGCATGGGTTTTCTGTCCGGCGCCGGCGTGTTATTGTTGTTGTGGATCGGTGGGCTCGAAGTGATCGACGGACATCTGAGTAAGGGCGAGTTTGTGGCGTTCTTCACGTACCTCGGCATGCTCACATGGCCGATGATTGCATTGGGCTGGGTCATTAACGTCGTGCAACAAGGCACCGCTTCGATGGGCCGGCTGAACCGCGTTCTCGAAACCGCGCCTGAAATTCGCGACAACGAACAGACGGATTATACGGTCACACGCCTTCACGGCGAAATTGAGTTTCAAAATGTCAGTTTTGCCTTCAACGAGAATGCGTATGCGTTGCGCCAGGTCAATCTCAAAATTCCGGCGGGCCTCACTCTCGCCATCGTCGGCCACACCGGCAGCGGCAAATCCACGCTGGTAAATTTAATCCCGCGCTTGCTCGAGGCCACGGAAGGCAGAATTCTGATGGACGGCATGGATATCAAAAAAATTCCGCTCGAAGTGTTGCGCCAGGAGATCGGCTTCGTGCCGCAGGAAACTTTTCTCTTCTCTGAAACCATCAAAGAGAACATCGAATTTGGCGTGCAAAACGGCAATGGCGCCTCCATGGTTTCTGCCGCGAAAATTGCCCGCCTGCACGAGGAAGTGGAAAGCTTCTCGGAGCGCTACGACACCATGCTCGGCGAGCGCGGCATCAATCTTTCCGGCGGACAAAAGCAGCGCACCGCCATCGCCCGCGCGGTGATGCGCCAGCCGCGCATCCTTATTCTCGATGACGCACTCTCTTCCGTCGATACCTACACCGAAGACGCGATTCTGCACGGCCTGCGCGGCGTGATGCGTGAGCGCACGAGCATCATCATCTCCCACCGCGTTTCCACCGTGCGCGACGCCGATCTCATCGTCGTTTTGAAAGACGGCCGCATTGTGGAAAAAGGCACGCACGAATTGCTCATGCTGCACAACGGCCTTTACGCCGAGCTGAGCCGCATGCAACAGTTGGAAGAAGACTTGGAAACACTGTGAGGTGGGAGTTTGGGAGTGAAGAAATTTGGGAGTGAGGGAGTTGATGAGTAATAGAGTTGTGCAAGTCGCTTTGCAATCTTCCTCAAACTGTCATTCCGTCTTTCAATATCATTCGCCCGAATGATCCCCAACTTGCCCATGCCTCGACCTTGTGGTTAGATTCTGTGGCCGGAGTTCTGTTGCTTAGGGCCGAAAATCAAGATGGACGATGCGATGTTTGTTGTAGGTGGAAACCGTTGCACGGTCACTTCTGAATGACCCTGAGATTCATCGCATAATGAGAGGTTGGTTTTTTATGTTCTGTCGCTGCTGCACCGAGGTGCGTTCTTCGCTTGTTTACCGAGGTGGTCTCTTCGCGCGA
>JABWAN010000330.1 GCA_013361015.1 Candidatus Zhuqueibacterota bacterium
ACTCGCCTTCCGCGGCGGCGTCTTCGTGCGCTCGGACACCAACGTCGAGGACCTGCCGGGCTCGCTGCGCCCGCGCCCGTAGCGTTGCGTGGCCATGATGATGCGCGGCGATTCGGTGCGATGCAAAGGATGCACGGCTAAAATCGTCGCGCCCGGCTTCGCAGGGCCGAGGGGATTGTAGCCTTGCAGGAGCGGCAGCTTATCCCACAACTGCGCGTTGGAAACGGGATCGGATTCCATTTGCAAAAGCGGCATGGCAAGATATTCCGCGGTGGGGAGGAACCGAAACTCCTCGTTCAATTGCGGCGGGATCGCGCGGCCATCGGCATTCGTGAGCGCGGGCAATTCCACCGGCAGCACATTTGCGAGCGGCGTTTCGTTGTAACCGCCTTGCGCGAAGGCTTTCATTCCACCCAACATCATGAAGCCGCCGCCGCGCTCCGCCACGAAGTCATGCACGAGCTGCAATTGTTCTTTCGAGAAAAAAGAGGCGGGCACACTGCCAAACACAATGGCGTGATAGCCGAAGAGTTCCGTGCGTTGTTTGGGAAAGCCCTTGGCCAATTCGCTTGGGTCGCGCAAGCCGAGGCGGTAGAATTTTTCGGGGCCGGTTTTCAACAGCGCGGTGAGCTGCGTGGTGGCATCGCCTTCTAATGCGCGCGCCATAAACTTGAACTCCCACGGGTGCAGCTCTTCCACGTAGAGAATGCGCGCGGTGCGATTACGGCTGTTGATAAGAAAACTTTTTTGATTGTTGCTGGCGACAAGCTCTTGCGGTTGCGGCGGCACGGCGAGAGTGTATTTCGCAAACCCCGGACGTGGCGGCGTGAATTGCAGACTCACGCGTGTGGTTGGCTCGCGCAAAGTGACGGCTTTGCGTTGCACCACATTGTTACCTTCACGCAGTTCCAGATTCACACTTGCGCCGGTTTGTCCGCGCGTTTGCAGCAAGGCGTTCACTTCGACCATGGCGTTCTCGAGCACCGCAGGCGTCGCGTTTACTTTCGCGATCTGTACGTCATTCGCGATCTTCGTGCCCACGCCGATCGTGAAGAGCGGCACATTCGCAGCAACCAGCTCGCGGCCGCTTTGCAGGGGATCGGCGCCCGCGGAAGCCGCGCCGTCGGTGATGAGCACCACACCGGAGAGCGCGCTTTGCTGCGCCCGCCGCGCCGCAAATTCCAACGCCTGTGCGAGGTTCGTGCTTTTGCCTTGCGCGTGCAATTCACTCAGGTCATTAAGCGGCTCGACATTGCGGCTGAAACGAAACGTTTCCACACGAAAATTCTGCTGCAAACGTTGCAGGATCGATTCCGTTTGGGCCGTGTTGCCGAGCCAATCGCGCACTTGGTCGAGGCGAGATTGGCGCTGCGGCGCATCTGGGATCGTCATGCTTTCGGAATCATCCACTAACACAAGCACCGCGCTTTTTTGCGAGACTACAGTGGAAACCGAAAGCGTCGGTTCCAACAGGCAGAAGATCAACACCGCGAAGCTCAATATGCGCAAGCCGAGCAGAAGCGCGTGCCATTTGTGCGGCAGAGGTGAAGTGGTGCGGCGATACCCGAACAGGAAGAAGGCGAGCAGCAAAAGCAGCGCTAGCCAAATCAGCATGGAAGGCTGATAGCGCAGGAACCACTTGCCCTGCTCATAAACCACGGGGCTGTATTTGAAGAAGAAGTCGAACATATACTCCTAAGCCGGAACCAATAAGCCGGAACGGTTATCGGAAAAACTGTTCTTTCAATCGTTTTTCCAAAATAGTATTGTCTTTTTTTAAAAGCTTTCGTGTTTCTCACGTGTCTCGTGGGCGCAAGCATGAACGTGAAGACGTCATTGCTTTTTGCTCTGCGCCAGCTTTTTGAAATAGGCCTCGACCATTTCGCGATATTGCGGAGGCACGCGTTCGTCGCGCACGTTCAGCAAACGCTCTTGTTGTTGCAGCACGGCCACGCGCGCGGCCAGCTCCGCTTCGAAGCGCCGCAACGGATCAAGCAGCGCGTTTTCGATATTGGTGAGCCGTTGCGGGTCACCGCCGCGGAACGAGCGCAACACGCCGCGATAGCCGGCCATCATGTCGTTGTACTCGCCCTCGAGCAGACTGTCACTTTCTACCAAGGAGCGCAGGTTTTCAAGCTGCTTCGCATTTTCCCACATGCGTTCGTTCCACCAATCGATCTTGTCCGGATGCAGTTTTTCTTGGGAGGGCGCGCCGCTCTGCGGTGCGCCTTGTTGTGGATTGGCCTGCGTACCTGATTGCGACTGCCCGGTCGCGTTCGGTTGACCCGAAGCGGGTTGTTGCCCCTCGTTTTGCTGCCCGGAATTTTGCGCCTGCTGCCATGCTTCTTCCAACCTTTGACGCAGGCGTTGCGTCTCCTGCAACGCCATGTCGAGTTTCTCTTCCGAAGATTCCGCCAGTTGCGTCAAGCTTTCTTGCAAGCCTTTGGCCGCGCGTTGCAAGCCTTGCGTCGCCTCTGCCTGTTCATTCTGCGCGCGTGCGATTTGGTTTTGCTCCAACGCTTGTCCGGCCTGCGCCATGCGTTGTGGAATGCCGCGCTTTTCCAACTCTTCTGCCAGCTTGCGCAACTCACGGGCGGTTTTCTGATCCTCTGAATTGCGCGAAGCTCCGGTTTGCGCCTGCTGCAATTGCTCGAGAGCCTGCGTACTTTGCTTGCGCAATTCTTCCTGCGCCTGCTGCCAGCGTTGCCGTTCGTTTGCGCTCGTCTCGTTGCCGGCCTGCTCCAACTCGCGCTGCAATTGGCTTTGCTGCCCGGCCAGCTCGTTGAACTCGTCATGCAAACCGGCGAGATTCTCGCGCAGCGAACTAGCTTGACGCTGTTTGAGTTGCTCTTCCAAACGCTGCAATCGTTCCAATGCGCGATTGCCTTCCGCGGCCGCATTCGCGGGATTGTTGCGCCGCAACTGATCTTGCGCGCGCTGCAGGTCTTGCGCGATTTCCTGCAAATTCTCCTGCAACTGTTGCGATTGCGAACTGCCCGCGGCGCTGCCGGCGCTGTTGTTCGGCGGCATTTGCCGGGAAAGATTTTGCAATTCGCGTTGAATTTGTTCCTGCTCACGCTGCAAGCGTTCGAGTTGGCGCCGCTGCTCTTCCGGCGCTTGCTTCTCTCGCGCGATTTGGCGATTGAGATCAACCAAACGCTCTTGCCGTTGCGCCAGCTCACGCACTTTTTCCTGCGCCTCGTTAAGCTGCGCTTCACGTTGTTGCTGTTGATTGTTCTGCAGCGTTTCGTATTTGGATTGCAGTTTGTCCAGCTCTTCTTTGAACAAGCGCGCCAAATCCTCCTGGCTCTGCAGTTGTGCGAACGAGGACGCGCCTCCGCCGCCTTGCGTCAATTCACGGCGGCGAATCTCCGCTTCGGCTTGCAAAAGAAAATGATAAGCACGACGTTCCGGATCGAGCGCTGCGCCGGGCTTGACGTTTTCAAGGAAAGGCACAGCTTCCGCCATCGCGTCCGCGGCTTGCTCGAGGTATTGTACCAAATTACCCGCATCCCCTTCGCTGGTGAAATTGCCTCGCATGCGTGCATGGTCCGCCATGTTCTTAATTGATTCGCGCAGGCTCTCCTGAGTCTCCGCAATTGCGGCGCTGCTCTTCTGCAATTCTTCCGGCGAAATTTTGCCGCGGCTTTGTTCCAGCTTCCACGTCGCGGTGATGATTTCTTTCTGCGACAGCGACATCCCATCCGCGTTTTCGCCGCCGCCACCGCCCTGGCTCAACGAACGATAAAATTCCTCCTCGAACGGCCGTACTTCGAGGAAATACAAATCGCTCGAGGCTTTCTGCTGTGCATCGCGCGCCTCCACAAAATATGAAATGAAATCCCCGGGCTGCACGCCAAGCTCTTCGAGATAGAGCAGCTTTTCGCTGCGATACTCCGTGCGATTCGCATTCGCCGGCCGGTTGCGGGTGATCGCCGGCAACAGATCGTGACGCACTTCCGCGCCGTTGTTCTGCGAAGTCACCAGCGTCAATTCCTGCAGGCCGTAATCTTCAAATACTGCAATCGTGATCGGCACCTCCTCCAGCATCGTGGGCCGCAGATCGCGGCCGGGCTGCACGATCGTCAATTGTGGCGCTTCATCCGGCGTGGCGTGAATGTAGTATTCCACCGGGGTGTTGCTCAAGCCGTCGCGATTCGTCAAGCGCAAAACATAATACGAATCTTTTTCAACTTTAAAGCTGGCGCGCGCGAGCGTGTCGGCGAGCAGGGTCATGGCTTGAAATTCCGTTTCGCCCAAGCGCCACTCCGCGGTCGTCAAGGCTTGTGTGGCGATTGCTTCGAGATCAATGTCCGTGCCGATGGGCGCATAAATATCACCGCTGCTTTCCTCTTGCCGTTCCGGCAATCCGATCTTTTTGGGATAGCGATAAGTGACGCGCAGTTGCTTTAGATCCGGCGCATCCAACGGCACGAGCGCGAAGATTTCGGAAATCTCGCCGCCGAGCCGCACGTAATAGCGGGTGGTATCGCGCACTTCGAAAATGTGGTGCGTGAATTTGCCGGGTTGCGTGGTCACGCTCATGTTGGAAGATTGCCAGCTCGCGCCGGTTTTCGCGATATAGATCGTCGCTTCGCTCGCCGTCACTTCCGGCGATTCGGCAAGCACTTCCACGTTCGCGCCGCGCGCCACGTGAGCATTGCCGGGTTGCACCTGCAAACGCTTCGCTACGCTCAAAGCTGCGGGCCGGTTCGTGAAGTAGCTTGCCAAGCGCGTGCGAAACAGTCCCGAGAAACCAAAGACGCCGATCAACAAAATTGCAGCCGCAGTGTAGAGCACAACGCGCCAGAGCTGCGCTAGCTGCAAGCGCAATTGGTCGGCAAAATCGATTTGCTGGGTATGCTGCACGGCATCGCGAAACAAGCGCTCCAACATTTTCGGATCGAGGCGGTCAGGTTCTTTCTGCCCAACTTCGAGCGCGGTCGCGAGACGATCTTCCAAGTCCGGATGGTGCTCCTCGAAATAACGCGCCACTTGTGTAAGAGTCGGCTGCCGCAGCAACGGAACCAGAAGATATTTCGCCATCGCGTATAGCCATGCGCTGCCGCCGAGCACAAGCCCGCTCCACCACAACCACGGCCACGCCGGTTCGATGAGGTAGACATAGGCGGCGAGCATGAGAAAGCCCGACAGTGCGAGGCTCAACCCGCGCTGCCATTGGCTGCGTTTCCACGCTTTCAAACTCAGCGCAAGCTGCGATTCGAGACGTTGAAAGTTCGTATTCATGGTTTGTGCGCCAAGGTTAGTCTCCGCTTGGAGTATTGGAGTGATGGAGTCGTAAATGCTGATACCTCCATCCTCTGCGTTGTTCTAGTTTTCAGGATTAATCACTTCGCCACTAGCAGAAATGTGGTCGAGCCATGAGCCTATTCCCCATAGCTTTGTACCAGACTTCGAGCTTCAAATACCCGCGATTCTTGTTTCGACGTTTCGTACACAAAGCCATGCTCCACATTCCTTTTTTAAAGGCCTCGTTTACTCCGACACTCTGTCACTCCAACGATCCCTCACTTCAAACCGGGGGTCACCTCGGCGTGCGATTCGCCAACCACACTTCTCCCAACAATAATGCAAGCAGGCACCACATGGCCATGCGCCAAAGTTTTTGATGCTTCTCCTGCTCCTGCAATGAAGGCGCAGCAATTCCGAAAGCCGTGGGCAACTCACCCTGTTCTTGCTCGCGACTCAATCTTGCCAGGACATCTTCCGTGGCGAGCCCCACCGGATCAGATTCACGGTTGTCGAGATTCACTGCATATGTGACTTCATTGCCGCTCTGTCGAAACACATAGAAGCCACTACTTTCCGTTTCACTGAATACTGGCGCTGTGCTGCTGCGCAGGTGGAACTCCAGCGTCTTGTTAGCGCCGTCGGGCATCTGCGCGGCAATCGGCTGCGCAGATGAAAACTCCTGGCCCAAAAAGATCGGCTGCCCCACATTCGTGACTGCCCGCACGGTTTCGGTGCGGCGCACATAGTTGAGCCATTGCTGGAGCATGGGCACGAAGATGCTGCGCACCGGAAAATTGCCGCCGCTAATATCCAACGTTGAAGCCCACATCAAAACCTTGCCCTTGCCCACGCTCATTTCCAGCAGCGCCGGATTGCCGTCTTCGAATCCCGCCAAGCGCAGTGCTTCGTTTTTCGGTTCGAGGAGATAGTATCTGGTGATTTGCACCGTGCTCGGATCACCGTGGCTGGGATCGCGAAAGATGGAGAAGATGGGGTGCGCAAAGTCCATCTCGGTCATGGTCACACCGCCGCGCCGCACTTTCGCGGCGTTGTGCGAAGCGAGCACTCTGCCGGGCAACAAGTCTCCCATCAAGTGATTGAACGTTTCCAACGGCGGCTTTTCTTCGAACGAAATGATCAACCCGCCGCCTTGCTGCACAAACTGCAATAAACTCTGCGCCGCGCCGCGATTCACACCCGCGGCGCCCGCAAAAAATACGGCTTCAAACTCCGTCAGCGGCGTGGCTTCGAGCGTGTTGGGATCCACGCTCACGACACGATACGGCACACTGGGAAGCTCCAGCGCTTGCCGCAAA
>JABWAN010000331.1 GCA_013361015.1 Candidatus Zhuqueibacterota bacterium
GCTTCCTCAAAACCGCGGACCGCTTTCACGGCGTGTGGCCGCATTTTTTAGATGGCCGCACCGGCAAGGCGATTGCGTATTTCGGCAAGTACGATGACGGCGGCGATCTTGTCGAAACCGCGTTTCTCGTACAAGGCCTGCGCGTCGCGCGACAATATTTCTCGCGCAACACAAAAGACGAACGCGAGTTGCGCGACACGATCACCGATCTGTGGCAGAGTGTTGAGTGGGATTGGTATCGCAAAGAGCCGGTGAGCGATTTTCTCTATTGGCATTGGTCGCCCAATCATGCGTGGCACATTAGCCACCCGCTCGTGGGTTGGAATGAAACCATGATCGTTTATCTGCTCGCCATTGCTTCGCCCACGCACGGCGTGCCCGCGAGTTTGTATCACACCGGTTGGGCGGGACAATCCGAACTCGCGGTGCGTTATCGCCAAGGCTGGGGCCGCACTACGCACGGCGATCATTACACGAACGGCAACACGTATTTCGGTATCAAGCTCGACGTGGGCGTGGGCACGGGCGGCGATCTTTTTTTCACGCACTTTTCGTTCATGGGCTTCGATCCGCGCGCGAAGAAAGATCGCTACACGAATTACTTCAACAACAATCGCAACCTCGCGCGCATCAATCGCGCGTATTGCATCGCGAATCCCAACAAACGTCTCGGCTTCGGCGAGAATTGTTGGGGGCTTTCCGCGGGCGTCAACTCCGGTGGCGGCAAACCGAATCCGCGCGAAGAGAATGGCACGATCAATTGCATGGCGAGTCTCGCTTCGTTTCCCTATACTCCGCAAGAGTCCATGGCCGCGCTCAAACATTTTTATCACGAACACGGCAACAAGCTCTGGGGCATCTATGGTTTCCGCGACGGCTTCAATCTCACCGAGAATTGGTTCGAAGACGTGAACATGGCCTTGAACCAAGCGCCCATCGTGGTGATGATTGAAAATTATCGCAGCGGTTTGATTTAGAAAATGTTTATGGCGAATGAGGAGATTGGGGAGATGTTGGAGAAGGTGGGGTTTGAGGAGGACATGACTCCATAAATAATGATTCATAAAACTGGTGTCAAACATTTATCATTTGTAGGTGCAGGATGCGAATACAACAGGAAGTAGTATGTATGCGATGTTTCCGTGATAAACGGTTGCGTGAATTCATCAAAGAAAATGGCAGAAAATCTAAATGTTCATGGTGCAAAGCACGTGGCATTTATGTCATCCCAATTTGGGAGCTAGGGTCGATTTTTCGTGAAGCTGCAAAAATCTATGAACCTATTGAAGGGCCACAAGCATGGGAACTAGGGGATTTTATCTCGTCACTTTTTCAGGAAGATTGGCAAGTATTTAGCGAAAAGGTGGAGACTGCTTCTGACGGTTTGATGCAGAAGTTGACATTTGCAATTCTTACCGCAGATTTACATCCCAAAGATGATGTTGATGAACCGAACTATGGAGGATTCTTTTGTAGGCGAATTGAAGGGATTGGAACTCGGTGGCACGAAAGAATTGAGAAATTGCTAATTGGTACGTTACAGTGGCAATCACAAAACCATGCGAGCGGCGAGTATTTATCATTTTCTGATGAGCAGTTAAGATTTGCCATTGATGAACTCTCAAGCGCATTTGCCGAATGCAAGATTTTTTCTCGTGCTCGTATTCACAAAGAGCGTGCGAAAAAAGAACGCTTTCAATTGGCCGATCTTGCTGCACCTTCTCCAGAATTCGCAACCCCGGGTAGAGCAAATAGAAAAGGCGAACCCGTGCTTTATTTAGCCAGCGACGATTCCACCGCGCTAGCCGAGGTAAGAGCATGGAAAGGTATGGCGGTTGCAGTTGCAAAGGTCCGCCTCAATCGCTCAATAAAAGTTATCGATCTGAGGCGTTTTGAACATCCTCAAAGTCCGTTTTTCGATGAGGATCTGCCTTGGCGACTTGAATTGGCTGATCTTTTCTCTTGCTTTAGTGAAGAGTTGTCTCGCCCAGTTTTACCCAGTGAGGAAGAGATTTTGTATCAGTCGAGCCAACACTTATGCGACTTAGTTCGACGAGCCGGATATGATGGCGTTTTGTACCCAAGTGCTATGGGACATGGATTTAACGTTGTTGTATTCGACCCTGAGATCGCCACTATTCTAGAAACCAAATATCATCGTATCGTTGAGGTTCGTCACCGCGACGAAAAATTAAATGATGGCGAAGCAATTTACGATGAAATGCCATACGATTATGTACTCTCAGAACGAAAGAAGTAAAGCAGTTAAGGATTTTGCCTCAATCATTTCATTCATAGTTTTGAGGAAACATGAATCGATTCTTAATTTGACTTTGTGAGGAAGGATCCCCTTGAAGAGCTTCAAAACGAAGTACGGCTATTTTTCCAAAGACGGCAAAGAGTATATCATCACCACGCCGCAAACCCCGCGGCCGTGGATCAATGTGATCAGCAACGGCGATTACGGCATGACGGTTTCGCAAACCGGCAGCGGCTATAGTTGGCGCACGCACGCGCAGCTCAATCGCATCACGCGGTGGGAGCAAGACCTCATTAAAGATGAATGGGGCAAATATCTCTATCTCCGCGATGAAAAAGGCAACGTGTGGTCTGCCGGTTGGAAGCCCGTGTGTCACGAGCCGGAGCATTATGAATGCCGTCACGGCATCGGTTACAGCGCCATCTCTTCCTCCAACTTCGGAGTGGACTCGACGCTGCTTTTGTTTGTGCCGAATGACGAGCCGTTGGAAATTTGGAAGCTCACGCTGCGCAATCGCAGCCGCAAGCCGAAGAAGCTGAATCTCTTTTCATTCTTCGAATGGGGCCTCGGCCAAGCGCCGGATTGGCATCGCGAATTTCACAAGTCATTCATTGAAACTAGCTATGACGCGAACTTGCATGCGCTCTTCGCCACGAAACGTTTGTGGGAAGTGCCAACCGATCGCGGCCATTGGAATACAGAATGGGGCTACGTCGCTTTTCATTCCGTAAACGTAAAGCCGAGTGCCTTTGATGCCGATAAAGAAAGCTTCCTCGGCATGTACGGCAATCAGCGCGCGCCACAGGCTGTGCGCGAAGGCAAACTGCAAAAGCGTGTGGGCAATTGGCTCGATGCGATTGCGAGCTTGCAGGTGAATGTTGCGCTCAAGCCGGGCGAGGAGAAAACGATCGTGTTCACACTCGGCGCGACGCAAGCGCACGAGGAAGCGGCGAGCTTGATTCAAAAGTATCGTGTTATTGAGGAAGTCGATACGGCTCTCGCGAATGTGAAGCAATGTTGGGAGAATTTGCTTGGCACGGTCGAGATCGACACGCCGGACGAGGCGATGAACGTGATGCTCAATACGTGGCTGAAGTATCAAGCGATTTCGGGGAGATTGTGGGGCCGCACGGCGTATTATCAAACCGGCGGCGCATTCGGCTTTCGCGATCAATTGCAAGACAGCCAAATCTTTCTGCCCATCGACGCGGCGCAAACGAAGAAGCAAATTCTGTTGCACGCACGGCATCAGTTCAAAGACGGAACGGTGTATCATTGGTGGCATCCGATTTCCGAGCTCGGTTTGCACACGACCATCAGCGACAACCTGCTTTGGCTGCCGTTCGTGCTCACGAACTATTTGCACGAGACGAACGACCTCGCGCTGTTGGAAAATCGCGAGCCGTTTGTGGATGAAAAAGAACCGGCTTCGCTTTATGATCATTGCTGCCGTGCGTTGGATAAAGCTCTCGCACGTTTCAGCGCGCGCGGTTTACCGCTCATCGGCGCGTGCGACTGGAACGACGGCTTGAGCGCAGTCGGCCTTGAGATGAAAGGCGAGTCGGTTTGGCTTGGGCATTTTCTTCATCACATCCTAAACAACTTTGCGGTGATCGCAGAGAAGAGTAACGATCACACACGCGCGCAAAACTATCGCGAGCGCGCGCGGCAATTGAAAGAGAAGATCAATGCACTCGCGTGGGACGGCGAGTGGTATTATCGCGCCACAAAAGACAACGGCGAGAAGATCGGCAGCAAAGAAAATGTCGAAGGCCAAATTTATCTCAATGCGCAAACCTGGGCCGTGATTTCCGGCGTGGCCGAGGGCGCGCGCGCCGAGCAAGTGATGAATGAAGTCGAAAATCGCCTCGAACACAAAGCCGGGCCGCTGCTGCTCTATCCTGGCTACAAAACGCCGGACAAATATATCGGCTATCTTTCGCGTTATGCCACGGGCATGCGCGAGAACGGCGGCGTGTATACGCATGCGGCCACATGGGCCGTGATTGCCGAAGCGCTGCTCGGTCGCGGTGAAGCTGCGTTTCGCATGTTTTCGAAGATCAATCCCGTGCATCGCGGCAAGAAACCGGACGAGTATGTGGCGGAGCCATACGTCACGCCCGGCAACATCGACGGGCCCGGCTCGCGCTTTTATGGCCGTGGCGGATGGACGTGGTATTCGGGGTCTGCGTCGTGGCTCTTCAAAGTCGGTCTCGAATGGATACTCGGCATTCGCGCAACGTTTGAGGGCTTGCTCGTTGATCCGTGCATTCCTGCCGCGTGGAAAGGCTTTACAGTGCGGCGCACGTTTCGCGGCGCGACCTATGACATCGAAGTGAAAAACCCAGCGCACGTGAACGGCGGAGTGAAGGAAGTGTGGATTGACGGCGTGCAATACAGTGGCAAGTGCTTGCCGGTTTTTGCGGAAGGCGAGACCCATCGCGTGGTGGTGGTGCTTGGGAAAGGGTAAAACCGGCGAAAGATTCTCTCCTGCGCGTTGTCATTCGGGCAGGATCTTTCTTAGCGCTCGGTGCAAAATCTAAAAAGAAGCAGCCATTCAAATGCTAGCGAAGATTTTTACAGAGTGACATTCACGAGAGGATGCGGTTGCAACAAAATGATTCATCAGCAAGAAAAAATATTTTCCACTGGCAATCCCCAAACGCGTAACGAAATTCTTGCTCGCTTGCAGCAATTGCACGGCGAGGCGAATGAGTTTCTCGGCACATTGAGCGACGCGGAATTTTTCACGCCGCAAGGCGAAAAATGGTCGCCCGCAGAACAAGTGCGCCATCTCACGAAATCTGTGCGGCCGGTGGCGAAAGCATTGCGCTTGCCGCGACTCGCACTGGCATTGTTGTTTGGTGTTCATCGCGTTGCTTCGCATTCGTTCACTGAAATCGAGGCTTTTTATCAAGGCAGACTTAAAACTGGCGTGACCGCAGGCAAGTTTGCGCCTTCATCGCAACCCGCCCCAGATGATCCGCGCGCCCGCCGCGGCGAGATTATGCAACGCTGGCAAGAGACTCATCGCGCGCTGCAGTATGCCATTGCAACTTGGCCGGAAGCCGCGTTGGATCGTTACCGCTTGCCGCATCCGGTTTTGGGCAAGCTCAGCTTGCGCGAGATGCTATTCTTTACGCTGTATCACAACGCGCACCACGTGCGGCAGGTTTATGAGAGGAGAAAGCGTTCGTGAAAAAGCTTCTGCTCTGCTTCTTCGCCGTCGTTTCTATTGCATATTGTCAAGTTCTTGAGAAACACATCACCTTTCGCGTGCTGCCGCAAACCATGCCGGACACCGCGAAGGTTTATATCGTCGGCAATCATCCGCAGCTTGGCGCATGGCAACCGGATGTGGTTGCGCTCACGCGGCAAAGCGACGGCGGTTGGCGTCGCACATTCTCTTTCAAAACCGGCGAAGCGCTCGAATACAAATTCACACGCGGAGCATGGGATAAAGAAGCAGTGAATGCCGAGGGCGTGGTGCCGCGCAACTCGGTTTTGCATGTGCGCAACGACACGACTATCGTCCTCGAGATCGCGAGTTGGAAAGACTTGCGGCATAAAGTCGAAGGGCAAATCACCGGCACGGTGAAGTATCATCGCGACATGACGGGCGAGGGCATTCGCCCGCGCGAGGTGATGGTGTGGCTGCCGCCGAGTTATGATTCAACTACGAAGCGCTATCCCGTGCTGTACATGCACGACGGTCAAAACCTCTTTGATCCGCGCACCGCATTCATGGGACATGATTGGCAAGTCGATGAAGTTGCAGATAGTCTGATTCGTGCGGGCCAGATGAAAGAGATCATCATTGTGGGCGTGAATAACAGCTCGGAGCGCAGGCAAGATTATTCCGACAGCGCAAAGGGGCGAGCATACATGAAATTTCTCGCGACGACGCTCAAGCCCTTCATCGACGCCAACTATCGCACGCGACCGCAGCGCGAGCACACCGCGACAATGGGTTCTTCCATGGGCGGGTTGATTTCGTTTCTGCTCGTGTGGCATCATCCCGAAACCTTTTCGCAAGCGGGATGTTTGTCGCCCGCATTTATTGCGCCTTTTGACAGCGCCGTCACGATGGTCGAAAGCTACAAAGGGGCGAACAAGAAAATTCGCATCTACATGGACAATGGCGGCGTGGCGCTCGATAGTGTGCTGCAATCCGGTTGCGATGCAATGTTGAATGCACTCGAACAAAAGAGCTTCAAACGCGGCAAAAATCTCGAGTGGTTTCACGATCAAGCCGCGGAGCACAACGAGCAAGCATGGGCTCGGCGCGTGTGGCGGCCGTTGTTGTT
>JABWAN010000332.1 GCA_013361015.1 Candidatus Zhuqueibacterota bacterium
ATGAGAGCAGCGTCTCGAGCAGCACGCGTTCGCTGCGCCAACTTTTCCACGAGAGCATCGCGTGGCGCGTGGCCGCACTTTCGGAAAGCGTGACCGCATCCGCGAAAACCGAGGGCAGTTCTGTGGCCTCGCGGCTCGCACTCAACGCCAGCGTTATTTTGTTTTTGTCGTTGAGCTGAAAGAGCCACTTGTTGGTGAGGTCGTAGAAGTAGGGATAAACCGCGTTGCGCTTTTTGTCGAGGCGCTCGGCGAGCAGATCGAAATACGTTCTGCGGCCCGAGAGCAGAAACGAAATTTTTCCTTTGGACAGCGGGCCTTCGAGCACGCCGCCGGCGTCGGTGAGATTGAGGCCGCCGCGGAATTGGAAGCGCTGCAAATCGCCCTCGCGCGTTTCCACCTCCATCACGGAAGCGAGCGCATTGCCATATTCCGCGGTGTATCCGCCCAAGTGCAAACGCACGTCGCGCGTAATTTTGGAGTCGAAGATGCTCAAGCCGCCACCCATCGCGAGGCGAAAGCGATAGGGATTGGGAATGACCGCGCCGTCCATCACCACGAGATTTTGCTCCGGGCTGCTGCCGCGCACGGTGAGAAAGCTGTTGAAATCGCCCGCGCCGGTGGCGCCGCTGCGCAGCAAAATCGCGCGCGTGGGATCGTCGAACGCGCCCGGCACGCTCGCAATCTCGCTCGGCCGCATGCGCTGCGTGCCGATGAGCGAGACGTCGGTTTGATATTTATCCCACAGGCGCTCGCCCTCCACCTCCACGGCTTGCATTTGAACCGCTTGTGGCGCGAGCGCGAAATCCAGCACGAGCGTTTGTCCGGCAGAAAGCGTCAGGTTCTCACGGCGCGCGTTTTCGAAGCCGATGCACGCGGCTTGCACCGCGTATCGTCCCGGAGGTAAAGCCGCGATGCGATAGTATCCGCTTGTGTCCGTGCTCGCACCCAGCTTGGTATTCATAAGCACGACCTGCGCGTGGGCGATAGGCGCGCCCGTGGCTTGATTGATCACGTGACCGTGCAGCGCGGCAGAGGGTTGCGAGAACAAAGCAGCGTTTGCTATGCATTGAAGAAAAACGAGGAGAGCGGAGATACGATAGAAGAGATAAAGCGATCGTGCCCGCATACCGTACCCTTGTGATTTGTCCCAGCGCGAGGGAAGGTTCTTTACAGAATGACATCGTGAGCAAGCGCTCATTCAAACAAAACCTTTGTAAAGCTCAACCACATCACTCCAAATCTCCATCAATCCACCACTCCAATTGAGGAGACTCACTCGATCCGCTCCAACACCTTGCTCATGTAAATATCCCACTGATATACGTGTGCCAGCCATTGCCCGTCGGGCGACCACGCCGGGTAATTGGCATATGCGAGCGCTTGCTTCGGCTCGGAATCTTCCAACGAGGCGAGAAAAATGCTGCCGGAGTTTACAAACGCCAGGTATGCGCCCAAGTCACTTTGCGGCGACCACGCCGGGAATTGGTGATAGCCCGGCAAAATTTTTCTTTCAACGAGTTTTTCTGAAACCAACTCGAAAACCTTCAGGCCGCTGTAATACGAGGCCGCGATGCGTTTGCCTTCCGGCGACCACGTGGCTTGATTCACGGACTCGTTGATGTGCGAAGTGAGGTTAATCGCCGGCCCGCCTTGCAACGTTTGCAGATAGATATCCTGGCCGTCATCAAACAAAAGCCGCGTGCGGTCCGGAGAAAGCTCGAAATCATATTTTGTCGCATTCGTATCCAGCGCCATCTGTGTGGATACGCCGCCGGTCGCCGGAATTTTCCAAAACGCTTTGCCGCGCACGAACATGATCTCTTCGTCATTCAGCCAAGCCGGGCGATAAGCGTTGTCGATTTTTCGATCCGAAATTTTGCGCGCCTGCTTGTCTTTCAGTGCGACCACGGCGAGGCTTACGCTCGAAACATATTCGGGAAGGAGCAGCGACTGCGCATCCGGAAACCAGTTCAAACTCGTTGAGCTGAGGCCGCGCGGTAAGGATAACAAATTCAGCTCACGTGTGGCGAGCGTAAGCATATACAAGCCCGTGGATTGTACTTCGATGAGCAACGATGCCCCCTCGGGCGACCACGCGATCTGGCGTGCGCGTCCGCGAATGGTAATCAACTCGCGCGCCGCGCCGCCGTTGCTGGGAACAAGCTGAATGCTCGAGTAAGTCGAGGAGCAACTGTCTTCATACGCGATGTATGCGATGCTTGTGCCGTCGGGGGACCATGCGGGATAGAGTTTGTCAAACGGCGGCGAGGTCAATTGCTTCAGTTCGCCGCGGTGTACGTCAATCGTCGCGATTTCCCATTTGCCCAGTCTATCTGCCGGGCGCATCGCAAGCGCGATCTTTTGGCCGTCGGGCGAGAAGCTCGTGCCCCAATAATGATTTTGATCCTGCGGCGTAATCCGCCGCGCTGCTCCGCCTTCGAAGGGAACGATCCAAATACTAAAGTTCGGCTGTTGTGCTGTTGCATATCGAAAAGCGAGCCATTTTCCCTCCGGCGACCAAAACGGAGTTATCCCCTCGCGCTGTTCCGGTGTGAGCAAGCGCTCGCTGCCATCCAACAATGAGCGCACCCACACGTGTCCGCGGCCGCGAGAAACATAGGCCACAAAATCGCCTTGCGGTGAGAGCTTGACTTCGGAGAAGTAATCGTCTTCTTCAAGAAGAAGCTGCAATTCGCCCGCAAGCGAAGCTTTGAACAAGCGCGTGCCGGTTTCGGATTGGCTGAAAGCGAGCCGCGTGCCGTCGGGCGACCAAGAGGGAAACGCTTTTTGTGGCGGCGTGTTGGTGAGACGCACCGTGCCCGCTTCGATGGAATAAACTTCCTCGGTCTGCAAACCGGTTTCGCAGGCGGAGCAGAACAAGCTCGTGACGACGCAGAGAATCAGCGTGGAGTGTTTCATGGGATCGGCCCTCCGACGGGGATGAAGAGTTGGGATTGAGCGGGAGTTAGGAAAAGATTTATTCTCACGGAAAAACTTCGGCTGCTTTCTATTTCAAATCTACCGAATCTTCCCACGCACACGCGGAAGCGAAGAAGCCTTGAGCGCCTTCGAGGCCGTTGCTCGGGTGTGACAGCGAGGGCGTCTGGCTGTAAACATGATCGAACGCGAGGATGCGCACGTGATATTTTCCCGGGCGAAGCGGATAATATCGCACGAAGTATGGTGTAATGCCGGATCCATAGCGCATACCGTTGAGATAGAGTGCGTATTCGCTGTGCGAGTTGTCCGCGCGCCAACGAATGGTATCCCTGGAAACGGTCACCGGCTCAAGAGATTGCGGAATGACTGCCGCGCCACGAACGAGGCGATCGCGATAAATGATGCGCAAGCTACAAGCTTGCCCGCACTGCAACGCGAGTCCGCGCGCGACCCAATTGAATGACTTTTGCGGCGCCAATTCTTGAGGTGAAACAGGTAAAAGAGGCGCGCCATTGATCTCAACCTGTGCGTCTTGAATGTAGGGCAAGGAGTCGGAGGTGTTCGCCACAGCGCGAGTGAATTGCAAGTATTGTTCAGCCGCGCCGGCAAAGAGCACGCAGTTGACGGCCAAAGCTTCGGAAGGTTCATTGTTAGAGTTGAGCGAGGGTTCGCAGGCATTCATCGAGAGTGCGATGAACGCGATGAGCGTCGCCGCGCAAAACCGGCAAAAGCGCAAGCCCAAAGTACGGAGTCGCATGAGTGAACGGTTTTTAAAATTCCATGACAAAGCCGAGTGAAGGCAACAATGGCAATCCGTTTTCTGCTATAAGGCGCGGTTGCAATTCCGCATTGCCGGAGCGGTAATATCGTGTCTCATAACGCAAAGGGTTGTGATGAAAAAGCAGATTGAGCACTTGCAAATAAAGCTCGCGGCGGCCGCTTGCCCAGCGTTTGCGCAACAAGAAATCCGAGCGCCAATACGCAGCCAAGCGCCCGCGGTTGCGCGGCGCAGGAACGGGTTCCCACCACCATTCCCAATTTTTGTCGCCCAAATAGCGTAAGAGGAGCGGTAGGTGAGCCGCGTATGGCGTGAACGGCGCGCCAGAGTGCCATTGCGTGGCGAAGTGTAGCGAAATATTTTTGCCCAACGACACGCCGAACAAGCCTTTGAAAGAATGGCGAATGTCCCAGTCCGGCGGATAAGTTTCCTCGCCGAAAGTGTGCAACGTTTTCATCCCAGCATAACTTGCTTGCAAAGTCAACCAGCCGCGTTCGCGCGTTAGTAAGATCTCAAGGCCGTTCGTCGTGCCTTTGCCAAATTCAAAGGTAGGATAATGGCTCTCACCCAAGCGCGCAACCCGCTTGGTGCGGCGTGTATACGCCTCGATGTTGAAAGAAAAATTTCCAGGCAGGGCGCGTTCAAACGCAATCGTGGCTGAACGCGCGCGCAAAGGTTGAGCAAGCGGAAATGATGGGCTGCCAATGTTGCTTTCAATACCTTCCCGGCCGGCGGCTTGCCATTGCGCGCTTTCGCCGAAGCTGAATCGCCATTGCCCGACATGCGGCCAAACATACTGCGCAGAAACGCGAGGCAGCCATAACGCAGTCCCGTCCTGTTGGCTTGATAATCGCGCGCCGATTCGCAAAGTCACCCGTGCATGCAATCTGCGCGTGAACTCGATAAAGCCACCGAAGAGAGCTTGTTCGCGCTGATAGTGAAAATTGCCCGGAACGCCGCCATAGAAAATTTCATCCAAGTCGTCGCTCTTCCCTTCTTCCCAATAATAGCCAAAGCGCAGGCGTTTCGCAAAGGCGCCCGTGAGCACGCTCGTTCGCTCCGCGTGATATTCAAATTCGCCTTGCCAACTCAGCTCGCGCAAGAGGTTTTGAATTTTCAAGGCGTCGCTCGTGTCCTCAGCATTGATGCGAAACTGAATGAAGTTGATTTGGTTTTGCCAGCGCCAATGTTGTCGCTGCCATCGCAAGCTCATCGTTGCTGCGCGATTGCTCCATTTGAAAAGCCCGGACTCGCCGCGATCGGGCCGAATCTGATCGGTATTGACAAAACCCTTGGTCGTGAAATCCCATTGCGGCGACAGTTGTTGCTGGAAGTGCAAATTGCCGTCATAAAAGTAATATCCCACGTACTGCCGCAAGAGGCTCGCAACCACGTCGTAATAAGTGCGCCGGCCTGATAAGAAGATGCCTCCGTTGCGCCACTTCCTTTGCCACGAGCCGCTGCTCGCGAGCGCGCTGATGTTCATTTTCGCGCGGCCGCCTTCTTTTGCAGCCTGGCTTTGCAAGATCAACGCGCCGCTGAGGCGATCGCCATAGCGCGCGGAAGTCAAGCTGGGATAGAATTGCGCGTCTTGCAAAGCCTCGACATTGAACGCGCCGAACAATCCCATGAGATGGTGGGGATTTTGAATTTCCATGCCGTCGAGCAAAATGAGACTTTCGTCCGCGCCGCCGCCGCGAATGTGCAGATCGCCCTTGAGATCGTTGGCAACCGTAACGCTTGGCAGCAGTGTCACGGCGCGAAGCGGATCCGGCTCGCCCAAAGCCGGGGCATTGAGCAACGAGCGCGGCGTGAGCAAGAGTCCGGAAGACAGTGTGTCCGCGCGCAGTTGTGTGGACTCGATCATCACGCCGGGAGCGCTGAGTGTGCGAGGGCGCAGCGAAATGAGAAGCGGTTGTTCCATCGGCACGTGCACTTTCATCTCAACGGTGAAATAACCGATGTGCTGGGCTTGCACAAGATATTCACCAACAGGCAGGTCTAAACGGAAAAAGCCTTCCGAATCCGTCGTGGTTCCGATTGACGTTCCATTTATCAAAATATGGACTTCACGAATCGGAAGATGAGAGAGCTCGTCGCGGAGATGGCCGGTGAGCAGTTGCGGTTGAGCAATTAGGTCTTCTGCTTGACAAAGCAACATTGCAAAAATCACCACCTGGATAATTTTCCAAGTGGTGAATTGTATTGCCACATAAGCAGTGCGACGTGAAGATTCGCACAATTTATGGTTGGGTGCGGACATATATTCTGCACTTGTTGGGTTCAAGATACTCCACGGAGTAAAACAGGCGGTCCACATAAAAAAATGCCAACGCATCATTACCGTCCAGGGGTGGCAGACCGTCGTCCTCCATCACTTCAGCTAGTATCTCGCCGTTGCTGCTGCCATTCGTGGTCCAGTTGTAGACGGCGCGATTTAGATTATAGACCGTATTTTCATCATCGACATTGGTCAAATCCTCGACCCTTGTATAATTCGAAGTCGTGGGATTGTTGGGATTATTCCAAAACACCATTCGAATCTCTGGCGCACCTTTCCAGGGAGGTTCATGATCATTATAGATCACGATCGACTCAAGAATCAAGTTGTCGCTTGAACTTCCACCGCCGCCTCCACCTCCACAATCATCGCCGCAAACCTCGGGCAGATCGTGATTGCCGCGATGCTCACATTTAGCAATCACCAGCGCAGGAATCGTCGGCAATTCATCAACAGAAAGCGAAACGGAAGAGCCATCGTGATGATAACCCACGAGCGGATGATCGGGCGTATCGCTCGTCGTGGCCCAATATGTTGTCAGGAATGCTTCGCCATTT
>JABWAN010000333.1 GCA_013361015.1 Candidatus Zhuqueibacterota bacterium
ACAAAAATGATTTGCTGAAAACGGTTGCAGCATTTCTAATCACAAGAAAGGACTAAAACATGGATGAGAAAAAGCTATTTCTAAAGTTTTGGGAGAAAGAAGCGCCCGCTACGCGCAAAGTCATTTCGCGCATTCCGCAGGAAAAATCGGACTACAAGCCCGATCCCAAATCGCGCAACGCACGCGAGATTGCGTGGCTTATAGTATTGGAGGAAAAAATTCTCGTGGAGGGACTGGAAAGCGGCAAGCTCGAATGGCAGGATATGCCGGTGCCGGGAACGGTAAAAGAGATTCTCGAAGCGTACGATCGCTGGCATGACGATCTCACGAAGCGGCTCCACGGCCTCGACCATGCGGCCTGGGAGAAACAAATTCCATTTCTTTTTCAAGGCCAGGAAGTCATGAAAGACACCGGCTACGAATTTGGCTGGGGATTTCTGTTCGATCAAGTTCACCATCGCGGCCAGCTTTCCACCTACCTGCGTCCGATGGGTTCCACCGTGCCGCAGATTTACGGCCCGAGCGCGGATGAGCCGATGTAAGGCAGGGCGCGTGTTAACCTCACTCAACAACGCAAGGAGAACCCAGAATGGAAATGCCTAAACCGACCGCGGCGCATCACAAGCTCGAAATGCTGGTCGGTCGCTGGAGCGGCGAAGAACGCCTTTATCCCTCGCCCTTCGACCCCGCGGGCGGCACCGCGCTGGCGCGCATCGAAAATCGCTCGGTGCTCGACGGCTTCGCCGTGGTGCATGATTATGAACAAGAGCGCAGCGGCTCAGTCAATCTTCGCGGGCACGGTGTTTTGCGTTATGACGCGATGCAGCAGTGCTATGAGATGTATTGGTTCGACTCGATGGGCATGACGCCGAACGTTTTTCGCGGCAATTTTGAAGGCGAGGTGCTGTCGCTGTCGTGCAAAGATGCGCAAAGCCATAGCCGCGCGACGTTCGATCTCGGCGTCAAGGGGCAGTACAAATTTCGCATGGACGTTTCGCCGGACGGCAACCAGTGGTTTCCGTTTATGGAAGGCCAGTACACGCGCAAGAGTTGATCCGCGCGTGCTCATCTGGAAATCCGCAAGCCTCAAAATTTCAAATCGAAAAGTTGAGCAAAAGAGCAGTGTGAGAGTCCTTGATTTAGACCTTCCAGGTTTGAGAAACCTGGAAGGTCCATCGCTATCTTAACAAAGCCATTTTCTTTTGCTGCACCTCTCTCCCGCGCTGCAAGCGATACCAGTAAACACCGCTCGCAACTTCCCGCCCAGCGAGATCTTTTCCATCCCATTGCACCTCATGTTGCCCCGCCGCGCGAGTTTCATTTACGAGCGCGCGCACCACTTGCCCATTCACGTTGAAAATCTTGAGTTCCACTGCTGCGCGCTCCGGCAGAGTAAACGTGATCGAAGTCGTAGGGTTAAACGGATTCGGATAGTTTTGTGCAAGCGTGAAGCGTTCCGGCAAATGCTCGCGCGGCGCGGCGACGCCCGTGTAGGCGGAAAGATCGAGTTTGTACATCGAACGCGCGTGCGTGCCCGCCACCAAAATTCGTTCGAACGGATGCACAACGATATCATAAACGGAAACCATGGGCAAACCTCTTCCCAGCGGCTGCCACGTCTTCCCATAATCCCCCGAATAATACGCGGACACATCCGTGCCGACATAGAGCAGATTGGGATAAAGCGGATCAACGACGATGATGTTAATGGGCGCGTCCGGCAAGTTGTTGCTGAGATCTTCCCAGGTCAATCCCATGTCCGTCGTGCGGAAAACGTGCGGCTGTGGGTCGCGCCACTTTAAGCCGGAAAATGTGACGTAGGCGATCTTCTCATCCGTTGGATCAACCGCAACCCGCGTGACCCAACGATACGGCAACGGCTCGGAGATTTCACTCCATGTGAGACCGGCATCGGCAGTGACCCAAACGTGACTGTCATCCGTGCCCGCATAAACCACCGCGGAATTGCTCGGCGCAACGGCAATCGTCGTCACTTTGCCCAAACGCGAACCTGGTTCACTGTCGGAAAGATCATCGCTAAACGGCTCCCAAAATCCCGCACCGTTTTCGGTGCGATACACGCGATTGGTGCCATAGTACAACACTTGATGGTTATTCGGATCCATCACCACAGGCGTGGACCAATCCGTTGGCTCACCGGGATCAATGCCCGCGAGTGCCATCGAAAAACTCGCACCGCCGTCAATGGATTTGCCAAGAGCGCCGTTTTGCGATTCGGCATAAATGACATCGGGATTGGTGGGATCGACAATGACATAGAAACCATCGCCGCCGTAGAAGATTTCCCAATCAAACAACTCGCCGGTCAATGTGCGCATCGTGCCGTTGTCTTGCGTGCCGCCGTAGAGCCGCTCGGGATTGGTTTGATCCATGGTGATGTGATAGAATTGGGTCACGGGCAGTTCAATGACTTTATTCCACGAAACACCGTTGTTGGTGGAATAATCTATACCGCCGTCGTTACCGACGATTTGGCGATTCGGATTGAGCGGATCGAATGCCAAAGCGTGATGATCGACGTGCGAAGTACTGGCCGCGTTCCAAGTCGCACCGCCATTGTTCGAGATCATCATCAAAACATCCAAGACGTAAACACGCTCGGGATTCGTCGGATGCACGCGCACATTGCCGAAGTACCAACTGAAATTTGAAAAACCGTTGCGGAGATTATTGGAGGGATCAGCTCTTTGCCAGGAATTACCGCCGTCTTTGGAGCGATACAGGCTGTCATAGGTGTAGCCATTGTTGGTGTAGAGCGCATAAAGATGGTCGGGCTGCGTCGCACAAATTGCCAAACCAATGCGGCCGACATTTTGGCGCGGCGCAGGCAATCCTTGTGCTGCTCCCAATCGTTGCCACGAATCGCCGCCATCAAGGCTGCGATAAATGCCGCTGGAAGGGCCGTTCAAATGTGTGCCGAATTTCGGCGGGCGAATGCGCTCCCAGGTTGCAGCAAAAAGCTTGTTGGGATTATTGGGGTCAATGACCAAATCAATCGCACCGGTGGAATCATTCACAAACAAAACCTGCTGCCATGTTTGCCCGCCGTTATCGCTGCGATACACGCCGCGATCACTATCTTTTGCAAAATAAGAACCCGCGGCCGCAACGAACACGCGCTTTGAATTGGCGGGATCGACAATAATGCGGCCAGTCGAGGTCGTGTGTTCGAGTCCGATAAATTGCCACGTTGCGCCGCCGTCGGTTGATTTGTAGATGCCTCCGCCCGGGAAATTGTTGTGCCCGCCATTCGCTTCGCCTGTGCCCACATAAATCGTTTCGGGCAGATTGGGGTCAACGGCGAGATCGCCAATGGTGAGCACGGCTTGGTCGTCAAAAATCGGCGACCAATTCACGCCGCGATCAACTGATTTGAACACACCGCCCGTGGCCGCGCCCGCGTACACGATTTCAGGATTCAGCGGATTGAATTCAATATCACTGATGCGCCCGCCGATGTTAGTCGGTCCGGCGAATTGCCATTCCGCTTCTTGCGTGGAAGCTTTGGCAAGGCTTCGCATCTTGTGCGCCTGTTGCAGAGCCTCGAGATGTGCAGTTTTATCCGCAGTGCCGTGTGGAAACGTGCGCTGCAGCCAGGCCCAATCCGAAGGTTTGCTTTTTCGTTCGAGTTTTTGCGCACCGGTTTCGTTTGTCTTTTGAATGGCACTTTTGGCAAAACGCAAAGTGTGAGTCGAGATGAAGTAGAAAGAGGAGCAAAGCAGCACGAGTAAAGTGAAGGAGAGTAACAACGGCTTGTTTGAGGAGGTGGAAACCATGTTCATATGGCCTCTTTTAGTTTAGGTCGTGGAACAAAAACTATTCGAAAATAAAAAACCTCGGCCATGCCGAGGTTGAAACTCACTTTGATGAAGGCGAGGCTCAAACTGCCACGCTTTCATACTGCTCTCGTTCGTCTTCAGTCAGGGTAATCAAACTGCTGATAAAAAGCGCGCCGTTGCCGTTGACCATGGCGTGCAAAAAATCGAAAAGGTCGCGTTCGCGCTCCGATCGTGACCAGTTTTCGAAGCCGTTGCAAGCTACAACCTTAACGACGCCGTACAACCGATCGAAAAGTGCATCATCAAATTCATCGGCGGATTCTTTTGTCGCCGCGCGAGGGTAAAGCCTCACGGATAGAAAAGCAAGAAAATTTTTCCGCGCGGCTTGCGCCGTTGCACGGCTATGGCTATATTAAAGCGCGGATTGGTGGAGTGTTGGAGTAATGGATTCTTGCCTTTCATCACTCCATTGCCCCATCACTCCAAAACTCCAACAATCCATCTACATCGAAATCCAACGTGACACCATGGCCCGTCCTTTTCTCTTCGCGGATCTCAGCGAGCGCGTTTCCGGCATTCCGCAGTCATTTAGCGCAAAGGGCTTGGAAGTGCGCATGAAGCGGCTGCACGCAGGTGACTACGTTCTTGCGCCGCACGTGGCCATCGAACGCAAGACCACCGCGGATTTCATTCAATCCATTTTCGATAAACGCCTCTTCGCGCAAGCGCAAAGTCTCCGCGCGAGTTTTCTTCATCCCCTCTTTCTTTTGGAGGAGACCGAAGCACCTAAACGTGAAATCCATCCGCACGCGTATCGCGGTGCGATTTTCTACGTGTCCGTACAAAACCATATTCCGATTCTGCACGCGCGCAACACGGAGGAATCTGCCGAGACCATTTATGCAATCCTCGAGCTTGTGCTTGAAGAGCCGGAGAGACTTTTTTCGTTGCACGAAAAGAAGCGCGCACCTTCGCCGGAGCTGTCGCAACGCTACGTCGTCGAAACGCTGCCCGGCATCGGGCCGCAGCTTGCGGATGCGTTGCTCAAAAAATTCGGCAATCTGCAAGCCGTGTTCGCCGCGCCGGTGGAGGAATTGATGCAAGTCGCCGGCATCGGCAGAGGGCGTGCAGAGAAGGTCCACGAGATTTTGCGGAGGAAGTATGGCGGCGCCTAAAGAAAAGCATTTCAAATTTTAAATTGCAAATTTTCAATTGACAATTTGCAGTACTTTTGATTTTGACCTGAAAAGGAGATTCACTTGCCCCCTCTCTTCTGGGATGTCGCAATCATCATCAGTTATTTCTTTCTCATCGTTGGCTTGGGTTTATACATGGGCCGCAAAGAAGAGAGCATGGAAGATTTCGCGCTGGGCGGGCGCAAAATTCCGTGGTGGGCGGTGCTCGCTTCGATCATTGCCGCGGAAACCAGCGCGGCGACTTTTCTCGGCGTGCCCGCGGAAGGGTATCGTTTACAAAACGCCGTGTATGTGCAGCTCATGCTCGGCACCATTCTCGCGCGGCTCATCATTGCGTTTCTTTTTATCAAGCCCTACTATCATTATCAAGTCTACACAGTTTATGAATTTTTAGAGAAGCGCTTCGGAAAGATTTCGCGCATTGCGGGCAGCGCGATCTTTCTCGTCACGCGCGTGCTTGCGAGCGGCGTGCGCGTTTATATTGCCGCGGTCGTGCTGGTGGTCGCGTGGAAGTTTTTTTCCGGCGCGACGCCGGCGCTGCAACACTACCTCCTTGCCATCATTTTGATGACCACAATCACGGCGATTTACACGATGCTCGGCGGCATCAAAGCGGTGATTTGGACCGATCTCTTTCAAGCTGCGATTATGTTTGGCGGCGCGCTATTCTCACTTTATGCCATCGTACAGCTTATCCCCGGCGGCTGGGAAGGCATTCGCAGCGGCACGGACAACTTTGCGAACTTCAAAATCTTTGAAACGGGTTTGCGCGGTGAGCAAACATTTTCGGAAGCGGTGTTGAGCATACTCGGGCAGGAGTATACGATTTGGGCGGCGCTTATCGGCTACGTGTTTCTCACGATGGCCACGCATGGCACGGATCAAGACATGGTGCAGCGCATGCTGACGGCAACGGATTATAAACGCAGCCGCTTTTCGCTCATTCTTTCCGGCGTGGCAGACGTGCCGATCGCGCTGGCGTTTGTGACCATCGGGATTTTTTTGTATGCCTATTTTCGCGTCGCGCCCGATGCGAGTTTGCCCGAGGCGCAGAATGAAATCTTCGCGTATTTCATCATCACGAAAATGCCGGTGGGCTTGCGCGGTTTGATCATTGCGGGCGTGTTTGCGACGGCGATGGGTTCGCTGAGCGCGGCATTGAATGCGTTGGCCACCAGTTTCGTGAAAGATTTTTATTCGCCCTTCATTCGCAAAGAGGCAACCGATAAGCATTATGTGCTGACGGCGCGCATTTTTACGGTGCTCTTCGCGGTGTTGATGATCATCGTGGCAACGCTCGCCGCCTATTCGGTGCTGCACAATCCCAAGCTGACGATCATTCCGATTGCGCTCGGCATTATCGGGTATACTTATGGGCCGCTGCTCGGCATGTTTCTGCTCGGCATGCTCACCCGCACACGCGGCAACGATCGCGGCAATTTGCTCGCGTTGCTCTGCGGCTTTTTCACCGTGTGCGTGTTGAGCGGCTTGTTTTCCTTGCCGGGCGTAACGCTGCCGAAAATCGCGTTCACGTGGCACATCATGTTCGGTTGTCTCGC
>JABWAN010000334.1 GCA_013361015.1 Candidatus Zhuqueibacterota bacterium
CTGTCGGCGGTGCTGGCGTGAGTCATGCTGTACGGATGCTCGATCAGGCTTTCCACGCCGCCCAACGACTCGGCCAATGCGAACAGCTTCGTCCGTGTGACAAGACGGTGCGCTTGCTCGACGGTGTCGAGGACGACCGAGAGCATGCCGCCGGGCAGGCGCATTTGGCGCTGGGCCAGCGCGTACTGCGGGTGGCTGTCGAGGCCGGGGTAGATCACCTGCCGGACGGCGGGGTGATCTTCGAGCATTCGCGCGACGGCGGTTGCGTTGCTGCTGTGTCGTTCGATGCGCACGCCGAGCGTCTTGATGCCGCGTAACGTGAGGAAGCAGTCCATCGGCCCCGGCACCGCGCCGATTTGCGTGCGCCACGTGCGCAATTTCTCCGCCCACGTGGCCTCGCGCACGGACACGTGCCCAAGGATCAAATCGCTGTGGCCGGTCGTGGCTTTGGTGTCGGAAGAGAGGGAAAAATCCGCGCTAAGGGTAAGCGGCTGTTGGCCGAGGCAAGTTGGCGTGGTGTTATCCACAACCACGAGCGCGCCCGCGTTGTGCGCCGCTTCTGCGAGCAAGGCAATGTCGCAAACTTCCAACCCCGGGTTACTCGGGGTTTCCAGCCACAAAAGTTTTGCGCCGCGCAAGTGCTCGCGCTGTGCGTTATTGGCCGTGGGCGCGAGCCGCACTTCGACGCCGAGCGTGGCGAAGAAATTTTGCGCAAGCACGCGGCTCGTGTAATACGCATCCGAAGGCATGACCACGGCCTCGCCGGCTTTGAGCGTTACGCCCAGCGTCGCCGCAACTGCTGCCATGCCGGAAGAGAAGACCACAGTGGCAGCGCCGCGCTCCATTTCTGTGAGCGCCGATTCATAAGCCGTCCACGTGGGATTGTGATAGCGGCCATAGGTATAAGCTGCGCTCGCAGGATCGCCGCTGAGATGAAACGGCGCGGCGAATGTCGGGCCGGGGTGAAACGGCTCACCTTGCGAGGGACGAGGCAAGCCCGCGTGAATGAGGCGAGTGGCGTCGTGCATAGAAAATTTTATTCGAAGTTATGTGGTGAGAACGAGAGAGGAAAACTAAAATCAACCAGGGCCAAACTTGCAAATCGGCTTTATATCTTTGAGTAATCGCTCCTTTTAGCCTATAATTTTGCAGTCTCAGAATCTAAACGTTTTTTGCTACATTGCTCGTCTTTGATCATTTGGACATTCGACCCGTGAACTTTCTTATTCGTTTATAGTATTCACTTTTTTCCCAATGAGGATGAACTTTGTAAGCCTCCCAAAACCCAATAAGAATACATAAGCCTCCTACCAAACCGCCAACTTTAATTCCAAGCAAGATGAAAAAGCTAACGATAAAAAGCGTCGGTAAAAACAATGATAGAAACCACAATATATATTCCGAAAAAGCGCGCAGTAAAAAACAAGAACCACCGTTACGAATACCCACCAAGCTATAAATATTGCCCAACCAATTGCGTCCATAAAGAATCCCTATTCTGATGAGGGCTGACAAAGCCACACGAACAAAAAAAGTAGGTGCTCCCGGCACATACCAACTCCGCTAACACAGAGCATAGTTTTACAATGACTGAAGGTTGAATTCGCATCAATATTCAATCACCACCGCAATCGCGGCGGTAATGGATTTCATAACTGCCGGAGAAACGCTGCCCAGTTTTTGAACGAAACGCTGTGTATCGACGCCGCGCATTTGTAAAGTGTCCACAGCCGAAGTTTTGGTCAACCCATTCACGCTATCCGGATCAACCTTTACGTGCCAGATGTTCTGGGCCAGATAGTCCTTCCATTCGGTCAATGGTGCGACCAACTTTATGGGCAGCACACCCACAGCATCTGAACTAACCACTACGACAGGCCGAGTCTTGCGGATCTCCGCACCAATCGTCGGGTCGAGATTCACCTGCCAAATCTCGCCGCGATTAATATTCATCCACGAAACCTCCCGCTTGCCAAGCTTGGCGTTCTTCTGCGCTCTCTTCGTAGTGCGCGACCATTTGCTGCGCTTGCTGTACCATAAGGCGTCGTCGCTCACTCAAGGGGAGAAGCATGAAACTGAATTGCGGCGACTGCACCTCGGCCTGTTGAGCTGCCAAATCATTCAAGAAGGTGTAAACCAGCGGCAACTTCGCGGCAGGCAGTTGCATCACCAATTCTTGAACTTGAGAGTGAGTGATTGTTTCCATTTTCAAACACCTATCTTTGTTTTATTGATGAAAACGCACCACCATTGAATTGCGCACGGTTCGAAAGAAATATAGCACAAATTTTCAAAGATAAAAACCGTTGTGTTTACCTCATGATTTCAAAACGCAAACCCTCCTCCCACTGTAATCCGCAATCCTTCCACACTGCTCGCTGCGCCAATCGAAACAGTTGAAGTGCGCGCGATGGGCGCGAACCAAATGCCGCCGCCTGCGGAGGTGTGCCAGCCTTCCGGACTCTTCTCGTTCAGCCACACCCGGCCGGCATCTGTGAAGCCGAATATGCCGACCTCCGTGGGCACGAGCAGCAAGGGGCGAAAGAGCGCAAGGCGCAGTTCCGCACTGCCGAGCGCCGCGGTATCGCCCCCGAAGCGCTCGCGCAAATAACCGCGCAGCGAGCGATTGCCGCCGACGTAGACCGCTTCGTAATATGGAAACGTGCCCCACGCTTTCGCGCCCCAACCATGCAACGCGAGCGTGATCGCCTTCGCCGGAGAGAGATAGAGGCGCGCATCCACATAACCTTTGCTGAACGTGCTGTCGGATTCCAAAGCCTTCGGGTAGAATGAAAAGCCCGCGCCGAAATAGACGCCTTTGCTGCTCGCCACCGGACGATCGCGCAGATCGAAAATCAATTCGCTGTTCAACTCAAAGAGTGAAGGCGTGTCGATGCCGTACGGCCGCGCATTGAAAACGAAAGTCGAATCACCATTGAATTGCGTGTCGAAATGCTTGAACGCGCCGCCGAACGCGAGCGTGGCTTTTTGCGAGAGATTGAGGTGCCAAGCGGCGCCGAGCAGATATTCTTTCGAGCGCACGCGATAAAAATCTTCCGTCTCCAAATCCGCGTCGCGCGGCGTGTCGTTGCCGAGGCCGTAGAAATTGCGCACCTCGCGCGGCACGGTGGCTTGCGCCACAAAGCTCCAATCCACCGGGCCTATGGCATCGACAAAGTACGCGTTGTACCGCGCGCGAAACGCTTGCGTCTTGAACGCGAAATTTCCGGCGAAGCTCATCCTATACGAATACGGCTTCATGCGAAAGCTGTATTGATAGTATGACATGCCGGTGCCGAGAAAAACGCCGTCATCCGGCGTGAACGCGAAGAAGGGCAGCGGCTTGGCATCGTAACCATAGTCGCGCAGCAGCGGCTTGGCATCGTGCAAGTTGATGACCGAATCGACCTTGCCGGTTTTGAGTTTGGTGTGCGCACCTTGGGTGAATTGATTGCCGGTTTCGGTATCATAGACAATCGTTTTGGTTTTGGCGTGATCAACGATTTCATCCTCGCCGCTGCCGCCGATGAGACGCACGAGAATGCTTTTCTCCGCTGCGCCGTTGAGCACGACTTTGTCCTTGCCGCCCAATAAAAATAATCGCACCTCTTTTGTATGGCTGCGATTGAACGTGCGGCTGAAGAGCACGTCCTCGCGCTTCTCGCCGCTTTGTGCGTCGCGTTTGAAAATGCGCACGTCCATATGCTCGTTGTCGCGGCGCTCGATCTCTACGTACTCGTCTTTATTGCTGGCAACGATTTCGGGATATTGCGCAAGGTGCTTGTAGTATTGCTCCGCGGCTTTGGGCAGATAGGCACGGCGAACTTTCAAGCGTTGTGTGAGGTCCGCGCCGTTCACGCTGTAAATCTGCGGCGGCAGCCGGCGCACGGCATTGTCGATGACTTCGTCCGTGACCTTACTCGTCACTTCATCGGCCACGGCTTTGAAATCTTCCCACGACAAGCGATTCAAGAAACGGCGATCCATGTGCCGGCCGGAATGCGTGAGGCTGATGATGTCCGGCTTCTTTTTATAATAATTTTCCAACTGGCGAATCATATAACGCTTCTCCGCCAACGCAGGCAGCACTCCATCGAGCTTGACAAAGGCTTGGTCGCGATCGCGCGGAATGGGCAGCCACACGTTTTTCTTCTCTCTCTTGAAGCGCGCCCAGCGCCATTGATCCGCATGGCGATCCCAATCGCCCACTAAAATATCCAACAGCCGCGCTTTCAAATGCGCCTGAGGATCGACATAATCGTCGTTGTCCTCTTCCAATTCTTCAAACAAATCATCCGTGCTCACGATTTTGTCCGAACCGGCAAATCCGGGTTCGCCGTTTGGGCCGTCCGCCGGGCGTTCTTCAATGAAGCCGAGCAAGCCCGCGAATTCATTGCGAAACTGCCCGAGGCTGGGATCGTCGGGCATGATGACGATCTGCGGATCGGCGTGCAACACGCCCATGGCTTCTGCGAGGCCGGGCACCACCAGCGCGGAATACGGATGCGCGCTGCTAATTTGATCGCGCGCGATGCTCGCGGCAATGGTCTCGCGCAAATCCGGCGGCAACACTTTGCTCGGGTCTTTGTCCAGCGAGCGAAACGCGAACTCACGGCCGTCGCCGGATTTGAAGCGCAACGATTTCGTTTGAAAGCCGCCGCCCGTCTTCGTCGGCGTCAGCCCGCCCGCGAAGGTTGCCATATTCAAAATCGGCGCTTCGATTGGGATCGTCCACAGGTTGCGATGATGCGGTCCGAAGAAAAATTTATGCAACGCTCCGGCTTGGTATTGCATGCCGGGCACGCGCGTTTCAAATCTATTCGGGTTGTTGGATTGCGCAACGGCGTGGGCCAGGAAGGAAGCGAATAGAAGTGCAACGAGGCGAGGCTTCATATGAATCCTTTTTGTGAGGTGGACAAAGAATGCGAGCGTTTGAAATTTCAAGCAGGCGTGCGGAAAAATTTGCCCAATAAGTCAAACCACGTTTTGAAAGTCAAGGGAAAAGACATTGCTTGCCGTCTCTCGCAGTTGCCGGCGGGCATGTTCTCCCTTCGGAGCAGTGCGGCGCGGCTTCCATCCGCGTTTTCTTTTTTGCTTTGTGGCTGCGCGTTCTTGAGGGTCTTCTCCGCTTGTTTACCGAGGGGGCTAGTTGACCTAGCTGGCTTAAAGCGCTGCGCGTACTGCAAAAAGCCAAAGCCCGGGTCAATTAAACGTGATGGCAGCGCAGCAGGGTCAGTGGCTGACAAAGGTGCCGAGATTCGCCATTGTTTTTGCACTGCCCCGCTAGCGGCCAAGGCAGTCACTTCTAAATGACATGTTCACGCTGAGACCCTCATGCTCTCGGCTTTAAGTCACCTCGCGCGCAGAGGCCACCGAGGTAAACAAGCAGAGCAGAACCCTCGGTGCAGCAGCGACAGAACATAAAAAAACAAATCTAGCATTTTACATTAACCTCGGGATCGGCCAGAGACAACTCCGCAAAGTTCTCCACCAATAACTACGGCATTACCATCGCTTTCGATAGTTTCGGCTTTGCCACGGGATTATTATCTTTAGTCAAAAAAGAGTTATTGCCAGCCGCGCCAGGTGAGATCAAATGAGGAAACAGTTCGCGCAAAGACAGTGGCCCGAGGCTTTCGGACGGTATTCATTCTATGGCAGAAACTACAGCAACAGCCGAATTGATCAAAATCGCAGTCATTGATGACGACGCCAACGTGCGCAACGGCCTGTGGTGGTTATTGAACCATGTCATCGGGCTGCGCTGCGTGGGCGCGTATTCGAGTTGCGCGGAGTTTATGGCGCAGAGCACGCTGTCGCCGGAGGTGCTCTTGCTCGATCTCGCTTTGCCGGGCATGTCGGGGCTTGCAGGCATACCGCTGATTCTGGGCAAATATCCTGCGCTCAGAATTCTGATGCACTCGAACTTTGACGACGAGGAAAAAATTTTGCAAGCCCGCCGCGCGGGCGCGGCCGGTTACATTTTCAAAAATGCTTCCGCGCCGCAACTGCACGATGCGATTCTCGCCGTGCATCGCGGCGAAAAAATATGGCCCGCGGGGATTGAAAGTGCCTCTACAAACGCAACGACTTTTTCCTTCCTACGCTATCTCACGCAAAAGCTCCACGCAGTTTTCAAGTTGCACTAACGCCTTAGCGCACCACCACAATTTTGCGCGTCGCTCGGAAGGACTCGGTTTCGAGGCGCAACCAATACACTCCGCTCATCACGGGCTGCGCCGCGGCATCGTATCCGTTCCAATTTACCACGTGCACGCCGGCGCGTGCGTGCCCGGCGAGCAGACTTACGATCTTCTGGCCGAGTGCATTGTGAATGGACAGCGATACCATAGCCGGCTGTGGCAGGCTGAAGCGAATCTGCGTGACGCCCGATTCCCCGCGCAATGAAAACGGATTTGGGTAATTCTGTTCCAGTGCAAAGGCCGTGGGTAATTCCTGGTGCGCGGCGACGCCCGTAGCGCCTTGCGTTCGGAAGCTATCAATCGCGGTGGCGACGCGCGGTGTGAT
>JABWAN010000335.1 GCA_013361015.1 Candidatus Zhuqueibacterota bacterium
CGTAGAGACGTTCCGCCGGAACGTCTCTACCTCAATCAGCGAGACAAGCCTGTGGAACATAAATTATTTCACCTTTAGTACCACGAAAGTCATGTCATCCTGTTGGGGCTTGCCTGCGGCCCAAATCTCACCGGCGCGCAGCAAGTGCGTAATGATTTCGCGCGGCGATAGCTGCGCCACCTCCGCAAAAGTCTGCTTCACGCGAACCATGTCGAACATTTCGTTTTGTGGATTGAACAACTCCGGTAAACCGTCACTCATCAGGAGCACGGCGTCGCCGGAGGCAACGGCAGTGCGAAGTTTTCGATATGGAAAATCGCGCACGCTTCCCAAAGGCATGGCCTTGATCGTGACCTCCTCCAACTTTTGCGTGGCCGCGCGATAGAGCAGCACGGGCGGCATCCCGGCCGTGCAGATTTCAAGCGCGCGGTCTTTGATCTTGAGCATCTGCAATGCCATGTAGTGCCCGCGCAGATTCATGCGTTTGAGTACACGGTTCATCTGCATGAAGAGCTTGGTAAGCTCAGGCTCGTCGGCCATGGTTTCGAAAATGCTCTTCGTTGCCGTCACCATCATTCCGGCGTTGAGGCCGTGGCCGGTCGCGTCGCCAATCACAACGGTGAGCGCGCCGGCGCTATCGCTTTGGAAGTCGTAATAATCGCCGCCTACTTCCATTGCGGTCTTCATGTACGCGTCAATGGCGAGGTGCGGCAGTTGTGGGATCTCCTTCGGCAGCATGGCGAGCTGCAATTGCCGCGCTTTGTCTAATTCCGCAGTTTTGCGTTCGTGCTCCACGGCCAGTTCGCGACTTTGTTCCCGCAGAATGTGTGTCTGCCAAAACGCGGCGCGCATGTAGTATTCCAGCCCGTAACTGGAAAACATCCCCATGACATTGGCTGCCACCAAAAAGAAAGTGCTGTTCAATACCAGGTTCGGCGGCGTAAACTGGAATTGCAGCGCCGCGATTTCATATACAAATACCACAAGCCAGGTCGTGATGCTGGCATAGATAAAACGCAAACGCAAAAGCGCGTGGCCGTAAATGATCGCGAGAATGAGACCGACATAATAATTGTGTCCACCGTAAGCTTCGGAGACACGAATGATTTCAACAATGGCCAGCCCTCCCACCAAAATAACGCCGCTCATGAGCAATTGTAGATGCTTTTGCAGCGCTCGCATCAGCGTTAAGCCGAGCACACATACAAAAAACAAACTCAGACCGATACGAAGACGCAAGACCTGCGCTGCAACTTCCGGAATCAAATATTGATCCATGATGGCGAAGAGAAAAACCAGCGCCACCGCCAGCGATAGCGTGAACCGCACCAGCTTCTGCGACTTTTGCGCGTGATGTTCCGCAAAGGCTTTTTGCAGCTCCGGAGAATGGAACGACAAGGTGAACGGGTTTAAGGGAGCCTTGCGCGGAAGCAAGACGCCGTTCGAGTTCTCAGACACCGCGAACGTCACGTTCGTTTTGGGGAGCAAAAGCGCGTTGTTGATAGCGAGTGACAAAGTGTTTCTCCAACCGTGGGGTTTCAGACCAGTTTTTCCGGCGCGCTAAAATCCATGGCCTGCGGGTAGCGTACCACTCGGAACCGTTGTACAAACTAGAAGGCTCGTTCCGCATGTGTGTCGCCTCCGTGCAAAAATTCGATTGCTCTCCGAGAGGCAGTCTAAACATAAAGAGCTAACCGCCGCAATCCGCTTCACTGCGTGATCCCGGTTTGCCAAAAAGCAAACCGTAGACAAAAGAGGGAACGCAAAATCCGGTCGTCACGTTGATCAACGGCAGTACTATGGCAATGCCACCCAAAATATACCCAAGCATGATCACGCCGCTTTGGAAGGCCCAGCCGGTCACAGCCAACCATACCGTCATGACAGCACAGCCGAAACGCCGCGGTGCGCCGTAACGCGGTAATGGTTGCCTGCCCATCAAATAGCGCAAACCGAAATTATAGAAACTATCGAACGGGTGCCCGCGCAGCACGGCACCCAGCGCTGCGAACGGCATGAGCGCCCATAGCAGTGTGGCTGAGGCGAGATAAGTTCCGAGCGCGACCCATAGCATACAAAGCGCTGGGGCGAGCCGCAGCGGGAAATTAATTTGCACCAGTGTCTTGTCGTTGCATCCGACGAAGCCTTGCGCTTCAAGCTGTGTGCGAATTTTGAAGACATTCGTTTGCATACGGTGGATTTCTTCTCTTGGGGAAATATCGTTCAATTCAAATCTGACTGGGTGAAATCGCTTGAAGCCGCTAAGCCGAGAAATACCTCATGATTTGAATTTGGTGCACAGCAGGATCCTTCACCGCACTGCACTCGGAATGATGTGCTTGCCATGAAGGAACTTGACAGAATGGCGTTGGCGAGCAGTGTTTCTCACGCCGCGATTTTCATGGTTTTCAGCGAAGCTTCGAGCAATTCGTCGCCGATCTCCCGCACGCGGCCGGCAAGGCCGTCCACTTCCGCCAGAGTCGTGCGCGGATTCACATAGCACGGCCGCAGCGCAAATTTTCCCGCGACCTTTGTAGTGGAAGGCACGAACTTGCCTTCCGCGCGCAGGCGCCGCGCAATTTCCTGGTTGAGCTGATCGAGCACTGATTCCTCCAAGTGTGGAGCATAGTAACGAAAAGCACAAATCGACAATGTCGGCATCGCCAGAAGTTCCAAATGGTCGTCGGCCATCACACGTGCCGCGAGATGCCGCGCGAAACTGTTGTGGCGCACGACGCGTGCGCGCATGCCCTCCGCGCCGATTTCCTGCAGAATCGCCCACACCAGCACACCGCGCGACGGCGCAGATTGCTCCACATTGAAATTGTGATACAGCTCACCGAAATGATCAAAAGGCGATTCCACTTCACCTCGGCTCGCAGCGCCTTCGAGATACGTTGCGGGTTCGAGCGTAAAGGCTCTTTCCAACAACGCCCGGTCGCGCACGAACACCGCGCCACATCCCACCGGCGCAGCAAGCCACTTGTGCGGATCAACCGTAATTGAATCGGCGCGTTCCAAGCCGCGATACAGCGCGGCCACCCGCGCATCCAATTTTCCAAAAAGACCATAAGCGCCGTCCACGTGCAGCCAGGTGTTATATGCGGCTGCAATTTCAGCCATCGGCGCAATCGGATCCACTGCGCCGGTATTCACGGTGCCGGCGTTCGCAACAATCGCCAACGGAAAAACTCCTTTGGCGCGATCCAGCTCCAACACCGTATAGAGATGATCGAGGTGCATGCGGTGCTGTGAATCTGCCGGCAGCTTGGCAACTGCGTCGCGACCGAGTCCGAGTACTGCCGCCGCACGCACCACGACATGATGGACTTCACTGCTGGCGTAAATGCGCCACCGTAAAAACGAGGGCATGCCATTTCGCGCCGGATCGTGGCCGAATCGTTCGCAGGCACGTTGCCGAGCCGCACCCAATGCGATGAGATTGGCAATTGCGCCGCCGCTGGTGAAAGTCCCTTGCATGTCGCGCGGAATCTCCAACAATTCCGCAAGCCAGCGCAGCGCAACCGTCTCCAAATAATTGAAAGGCTGTTCCCACCAGCGTTGCGATCCGGCCACGGTTGCGGCCAATGCCGCCGCAGTTCCGGAAGTCGTCGGAGCTGTGGTGATCCATCCGCTGAAGCCCGGCGCGCCGTTGCGCAAGCCGTTGGGTATAACCGTCTCGGCCAGCGTTTGCAACACTTGTGTTAGCCCGGCGCCTTGCTCGGGCAGAGGTTGATTCAACACCGCTTTCCAGCGCGTACTTTGCCGCGCGGCCGGATCGGCGCCCTCGTGATGCAAGAAATTTTCCAGTGCCGGTAAAATTGTTCGGACTGCCTCGGTGAGTTGGTCCGTTGCCGCAGTTTCCATTTGTATCAAGCTCATTGTTGTCCTTTTGATTTTAAAACAATCCACGCGCCACAAAGTAAGGCAGCACGACGTATAGCAACGTATCGCGTACCAGGTAATAAGCGCAAATCGCGTAAAAGAATTTCAACCCGCGTTGGCGAATTAATTCTTTGAAGCCGGCGCGCTTCACGATGAGAACGCTGTCGAGGATGTAATGTTTGTAGAGTTTAAACAGGAAATTTTGCCGAACGGTTTTGGCGACGAAGGCGAATGTGCTCATTGCATTTTTCCTTTCCTGGCTGAGACAGGCAAATCGGACTCGCGAGCGGCGCCGCGAAGCACGCACGGCGCGTAACGCAAGCCCGATTTCACCGTTGCCATTAATTGGTGACCGTTTCCGAGAGAACCGGTTGCGGTTTCAATGCCGGAATCAGCATGGGAACGCGGCTGCGGTAATGGGTGTAGCGCACGCCGTGCTCGCGCACCAAATCGCGTTCTTCCAGTTGAATCGCGACGAGGATGTAAGCCGTGGTTGCAATCGCAAAGACGAGGTGCGCCGCGGTCATGGTGGGCGTGGCCCAGAACGCTAACAACCAACCGACGTACAAAGGATGACGAACGAGCTTATACGGGCCCGGGGTCACGAAACCGAGCGGCTTATAATCTTTGCCGCGCAGATAGAGCCACACCTGGCGCAAACCGAAGAGATCGAAATGATTGATCAAGAAAGTCGTGACCAACACCAGCAGCCACCCGAACGCAAAAAGACCGTTGAAAAGCGCGCGGAAGTATGGCTGCTGCACGTCCCAAATCACGCCGCCCATGGGCCGCCAGTAAGCGAACAACAGAATGAGGCAAACACTGGAGAGCAGAACGTACGTGCTGCGCTCCGCGGGTTCCGGAATGATTTTCGTCAACGCCTGCTTGAATTTTTTTCGCGCCATGATGCTGTGTTGCACGGCGAACAAGCCGAGCAGCGCGGCGTTAATGAGCAGCGCTGCGCCGAGCGGGCCGACGGCGCCGGAGTCAATTGCTTTCGGCACGAAGAGGTTGCCGATAAATCCGGCGGCGTAAAGAAAGGTACCGAAAAAGATCGCATAGCAAAGGATGCCATACGTGAAGACCAGAACTCGTTTCATGGAATGTTCTCCGAAAAGGTTTGATTGGATGAAAGACCCTCTTGACCGCAGTCCAAAACTTCCGCAATTGCTGGCATAAGATACGAACTTTCGCGCGCGATATCTGCTGACCAAAGAGATGGTTTTGCAAAGCAGTTCCGAACAAAATAGCCGGAAGGATAGGTATGCAACCTATCACGCCATGCTGGATGCAGCCGCGCTGGGCACCGATCAAAGCGAAGCACTCTAAGTTTTATTTTGAAGATCAATAGAATCTGCTTGCAAAATGTTTGCTTCGAACGCAGAGAGTCGTCTCATGAATTAAAAAAACAACTGCCCATGCACCAGCCATGAGTGCTGCAATTCTGAAATTCGTTTGGTGGTGAATCGTGTGAGTGTGGTCTTGGGTGGGCAACAAGAGCCTGTCGAAGAATCCCTCGTTTGTCAATTCATCTAAAGAGGTTGCGTTTTAGCTTGCTGGTCAACGCCTCCCTACAATGGAAAAAATCAGCTTTCGCATCGCCCTCCGGCAACATATTCATGCGAGCGATTTGGCGCTGGCTAGCGCAAGCCCTCGAACAAATCGGTTTCGAGCCGGCGCCCGCCATTAACCAAACTGAAAACGCGATAAAATTCTTGCTCGCCCCAAAGCGCTTGGTGATGCTCCTCCGCCAAATGCTCCAAGTTGCGATAGATCGACATTTGCGATTGATGACACGACACGGCGCGCCATACGATCGGCCAGTACGAAGCCGTATCGATGCGGGTCGTAATCGCCCAATCGGGCCACGGGGTTGCTCTGCGTGCGACCCCGTCGATATTCATCTTCAGCTCTTTTAGCGCGGCTTGAAATGCGGTCCACTTGGCTTGGCCCCATGCCATGTAATACAACTTCGAGACGCAATGCGCAGCAAGTGCATCCGGGCTGCCATAATTCGAATCAGCGGCGCACATAACCGCTGCGGTGGTCAATTGCGAAATGGCAATATGGTCAGGGTGGCCATATCCGCCCTCCGGGCCGAACGTGAGCACGACGTCCGGCCGCACGCGCCGCAAATGCGCAGCGATTTTGGCAACCGCCTCGCGCGGCTCGGCGCGATCCAAATCACCGTCGAGATAATCCAGAAAATGCACTTCGCGAATGCCGAGCGTCTGGGCTGCGGCCCGCAGCTCGGCCGCGCGCATCTTCCCAACTGTGGCCAAGGGCAAATGCTCGCGTTGCTCTCCCACGCGACCGCGTTCGCCGCGCGTGGCGGTGACCAGATAAGTTTCCACACCTTCGTTTGCGTATTGCGCCAGCGTGCCGCCCATACCCAACGACTCGTCGTCGGGATGCGCCAGCACGCACATTAGCTTGAGAGAAACAGACAATGTCGTGTACCTCGTTTTAGGCCGAGCCGTTTTTTAATCTGTCGGAATAATTTTGAGCAAAGCGCCTTTGTCATCCAGGCTTTTGCCATGGCCCTGGCCAGCGGCGCGGAACGAATCGCCTTTAACAAAATGCGCAACGACTACCCTCACCCGGAGGCAGTTGAGCCGTACGGC
>JABWAN010000336.1 GCA_013361015.1 Candidatus Zhuqueibacterota bacterium
ACTCGCGCGGTCGTTCCGAAATGCGCGTCAACTCTGCGGGCAGCGGCGCGCACGTCTCCAATATATCTTCCATCATGGCGAGAAAGAAGCGTTCTTCGCGCACGCCCTGCAAATCTATGAAGACCGGCACGTAATGGTAGCGGGGGTGTTCGGCGCGCTCCAGCCGTTTTTTGAGCTGGTGCTGCAACGAGGTTTTGCCGATGCGGCGCGGTCCATGCACCATCAAGCTGTTGTTAGGCAGGGTGTTGATGATGCGCTGCAGCAGTTTTTCGCGGCCATAGAACATCTTCTCATTGCGCACGGGCGCGCCGGCAATGTACGGATTGTAGCGATTGACAAATGCAATGCGGCGCTTGATCAACACATTGGCAAGAAGGCTGCCCGCGGTCAATATAAGCATGACGCCCGCTGCCACATAGAATACCGGTGTTTGATACCACGGCTTCAAGCGCACCACGCTTTTGGGGAAGGTAGAATGATGGGGCGTGGGATCGTTATCGTATGCGGTGACCACGATGTGGTTCTCACCAAGACGCAGCGGCAGAGTAAGTTGGAAGGAGAGATTCAGAGCTTCATTGGGTGCGCGCGGTGCAATTGTAACGCGCCGGCCGCGGGCATCCAAATACGGTTTGCCGTTCAACGTGAAATCCAATGCGCGTATGCCGCGATCGTCACTCGCCGAGCCGGCCAGCAGAATCGAGTCCGCGCGGATTTCGATGCGATCACTCGCGGGCGAAGCAAAGGCGATCACCGGCAGCGCGGTCGATTCCACGGTATGCGTGATCGTTATCGTTTCGGGTTTGAGCTGCAAGCTCGCCATGACCGCTTCGGTTTGCTTGCGCCAGTTCGAAGCTTGGCGATATTCCGGGGCCTGGGTCTCTACTTCCACAAAGAGGCGCAACGCCTCGGCATAATTGCCGGCGACGTATTGCGCCAAACCCTCCTCAAATTTCTTGTCAATCGCCGGCACCGAGGCGGCTTCGAGCTGAGCGCGTGTCTCGAGCATTCGTTGGAAAACGATTTTGAGCACGGCCCATGCCGTGGATTCGGGCTGCGCCGTTTCCATTGCAGCGATGAGCGTCTGCGCCGTGGTGAAATCACTGCGACGAATGGCATTTTCAAATTCGCGCAATTGTTCTTGACCGCGTGCAGAGGATTGCTGTTGCACCTGCAGGCTCGCACGGGCCTGTTGCAGTTGTTTGAGTGCAGCCAGGGTTTGCTCGTAGAGTTGCAGGCTTTTGAATTGGGGCGCATTCTGAATAATGCCCTGCTCGCGCGACCATTCGAACTGGCGCGCAGAGTTTTCAAAATCACCGAGGTTGAAATAAGTCACACCCAACCAGTAATGCGGCAAGTAATCCACGAAGCGCAGGCCGTATTCTTCCACATTTAAGCCGGCCTGCTTGCGCTTGTTCAACGCATTGCGCAGCTCGCGCTCGGCTTTGTTCCAATCGCTCACGGCCATCGCTTCTTTGGCGTTGTGATAGTGATCGTACCATTCTTCTTGCGCGAAGCTTGCGGTGCACCATAGCACGCAAAGGCAGGAGAGCAACGCATGCCCACGGCATCGAGGCGCAGTGAAGACATGACAAATTCCCACTTTGAGGGAAGGCCGGAGGGTGTTATTCGTGCGGCAAGAAGACATTGATTGCAATGAATTGAAAACTGAAGCGAAGAGTTTAGAAGAAGTCAGCGCTCCCAGGAGCACCTCCCGCAAGGGGGGAATTAGAAAGGAACGCAGTTGTCGCAACAATAGATTCATTTCCGTAGAATTTTCATCTCTGTGAACGAATCGAACCTGCGTGCCTAAAAGTGCAATACCACAAGCGCAAATGCAAGGGGCAAATCCACGGCGGCGTTGCAGGAGTTTCACAGCAAAACAACCAGCGTGAAATCCGTTTGCTTCTTGCGCCGGAAATTCTATATTGTCGCGCTTAAAAAATGACGCCGGACTGCGTTGATGTGACATCACCGAAACGGATAGGTTCTTCAAACCTCAGAACACCTCCCTATGTCTCCTTCCTCTCTGAAGCAGCTCGAAACGGAATTGCGGCGCAAGATTCACGGCGAAGTTTCGTTTGAGGCGGTCATGCGCCATCTCTATAGCACGGATGCGAGCCTTTACGAAATCCCGCCCATCGGCGTCGTCATTCCTCGTGATCAAGAGGACGTGGTGCAGACGCTCCGCACGGCTGCGAAGTATGGCGTCCCGATTTTGCCGCGCGGCGGCGCCACGAGTCTCGCCGGGCAAACGGTGGGCGAAGCGCTCGTGCTCGATTGCACGAAATACATGAACGCTCTGCTCGAGTTCAATGTGGAAGAACGCTGGGCGCGCGTCGGACCGGGGATAGTGCGCGACGTATTGAATGCGCAGCTCAAACCATTTGATCTGCACTTCACACCGGACGTTGCGACTTCGAGCCGCGCAACGGTGGGCGGCATGATTGCCAACAACTCCGCGGGCACGCATTCCATCGTGTTTGGCAAAACCGTCGATCAAGTGTTGGATCTGCGCGCCGTGCTGGCAAACGGCGAGGTGGTAGATTTCAAAGCGCTCACTCCGGAAGAATACGAAAAGAAATGCAGCCAGCAGAATTTTGAAGGCAACATTTATCGCGAAGTGCGGCGCTTGGTGAAGGACAATGCCGATGAAATTCGCGCGCGCTTTCCGAAAGTAATGCGCCGCGCCGGCGGTTACAATGTCGATCTCTTATTGGAGGAAGAAAATTGGAATCTCGCCAAGCTTATTTGCGGCAGCGCGGGCACGCTGGCATTCATCACCGAAGCCAAAATCCGCCTCGAGCCATTGCCCAAGGCCACGGCCTTGTTGATGGCACATTTCAAAGACATCTTCGATGCCGTGCGCGCGGTCGAGCCGCTTTTGAAATATCAACCGGCCGCGGTCGAGCTACTTGACCGCCCCATTCTGGATTTGGCTGCAAAGAATTTGGAAGTCCGCAAATATTGCACGTTTGTCGAGGGTGAGCCGGAAGCTTTGCTGATGATCGAGTTTTTCGGCGACACGCCCGCGGAAGTGGCGGCGCGCATGGAACAAGTTCGCGCCGAGTTGATTACGCAACACCGCGCCTATGCGTGTACGCGCGCACTGGCTGCAAAGGAGCAAGCCAACGTTTGGTTCGTGCGCAAAGCCAGTCTCGGGCTTTTGCAAGGCCTGAAAAGTGATTTCAAGCCTACGGAGTTTATTGAAGACGCGGCCGTGCCCGTGGCGGTGTTGCCGCAATACTTGAGTGAAGTGGTCGAGTTGGTGCGACGCCATCAGCGTGAGGTGACGATGTATGCGCACGTGAGCGTGGGGCTTACGCACGTGCGGCCGTTTCTCAATCTGAAACAGGCGGAAGATGTCAAAATTATGCGCAGCATTTCCGAAGGCGTGCTCGATTTGGTGCTGAAATACGGCGGCATGATGAGCGGCGAGCATGGCGACGGTTTGGTGCGCAGCTACTTGAATGAGAAATTCTTCGGCCCCAAGCTCTATCAATCCTTCCGTGAGATTAAGCGCACATTCGATCCGCAGGGCCTGCTCAATCCCGGTAAGATAACGGATGCACAGGGCATCGAGGAGAATCTGCGCGTTGGACCGCACTATCATCCGCACCCGATGCACACGCATTTTCATTATCTCGAAGACGGGGGCATTGCGCGGGCCGTGGAAATGTGCACCGGCGTGGGAGAATGCCGGAAAGTGCTGGGCGGCACGATGTGCCCTTCGTACATGGTCACTCGCGATGAAGAGCATTCCACGCGCGGCCGCGCGAATGCCTTACGCGCCGCGCTGACCGGTAAATTCGGGCTGCAGGGTCTCGGCGACAAACGCCTCTATGAAGTGTTCGAGTTGTGCCTCGCATGCAAAGGTTGTAAAGCGGAATGCCCCTCGAACGTCGACATGGCAAAGCTGAAATACGAGTTTCTTGCGCATTACTATGACGAACACCTCATTCCGCCCTCGACGCTGTTGTTCTCGCGTCCGGATTTGTTGGGCAAGCTCACCGCACCGATCGCGGGCTTGTCGAATCGCATGCTAAAAAGCGCCGTGGTGAAGAAATTGTTGCAGATGTTCCTTGGGCTCGACAGCCGCCGCGATTTGCCCACGTATGCACGCGAAACATTTACGCAGTGGTTCAAAAAGCACGAGGCGGCGCAAACCAGCGACGCACAACGCCCGGTGGTGGCTCTGTTCAATGACACGTATCTGACGTACCACGAGCCGGAAATCGGCATCGCAACGGTGCGGGTGCTCGAAGCGATGGGCTATCGCGTCGTGCTCGCAAACGCGGGTTGTTGCGGCCGCGCGCTGATTTCGAACGGCCTATTGCGCACGGCGCGGCTGCAGGCCGAAGCGGTGGTGGATCGTTTGGCGGAATTTGCAGAACAAAACATACCGCTCGTGGGCTGCGAGCCGAGTTGCGTGTCCGCGATTAAAGAAGATTATTTGGATTTTGTGCGCGACTTGGCCAAAGCCCGGCGCGTGGCGGAAAATTTCTTTTTGGTGGAGGAATTTATCGTGCGCAATTGGGATGAAAAGAAACACGGCGCGAAATTCAAAAAGCTGCAACAAAGTCTTTTGTATCATGGCCATTGCCATCTCAAAGCCTTGTTTGGAACCACGGCCTCGAAAGACGCGCTCGCACAAGCCGCGGGCTGCGTCGTCAACGAAGTGGATTCCGGCTGCTGCGGCATGGCCGGCGCGTTCGGCTATCAAAAGAAGCATTACGACATTTCCATGAAGATCGGCGAACGGCGCTTGTTCCCGGAAGTAAACAAGTTGCCGCAAGACCAGCGCGTGGTCGCGAACGGCTTCAGTTGCCGGCATCAAATTGAGCACGGCACCGGCCGCAAAGCCAAACACGCGATCGAGATTTTAGCGGAGGCGCTGGTCTAACGCCACGATTTTGCATTCAGGCCTGGCCCATTCTCTTATTCAGATGAATATCATTCAGGACAAACTCAACTTTAGGACTATGAAACCTCTTTCTCTCCACCCTCTCCTCATTGTGCTCGGCATTACTCTCTTCACAAATCCGCTGGTTGCGCAACCGACGCGCGCATTATGGGGTTTTGAAGCCACGGGCGCATTCGGCGGCACTCCGCAAGAAACTGTGGCCGCGCTGCATGAGCTGGGCGCGAACGCTGTCTTCAGCAACAAACTCTCACCGGAGTTGCTGCGCGCATTGCAGGCCGCGAATATCAAAGTCTACACGACCGTCAACGTGTTTGGTGATCACACCTTGTGGAAACGTTATCCGCATTTGCGGCCCATGACAAGCGAGGGCGAGTTACTGGCGCCGGAGCAAGGTCACGGCCTCTGTCCCACGCAACGATGGTATTGGCCGCGGGTGTTACGCGCGCTGGGCCAGCGCCTCGACGCCGGCTATGACGGTGTGTGGCTCGACTTCATTCGCTTCAGCGGCTTTTGGGAAGAAGCCCGGCCGAAGCTCGAGCGCACTTGTTTCTGTGATTCGACGCTCGCCGATTTTTCTCGGACAACCGGTATTGCATTTCCCGCCGAGCTTCCGCCCGCAAGCTTGAACGCTTCCGCAGACTCCACGCACGCGCGCGATTGGGATAATGCCGCAAAAGCCGCATGGATATTGGCAAATCATCGCAGCGCGTGGCGCAGCTATACGAGCAACGTGATCGCGGATTTCGTGAGGCAAGCCAAAGAAACACTCGTCAAAAAGAACGCAAACGCCACGCTCGGGCTGTTCGTTGTGCCCTGGCAGCGCGACGAGTTCAACGCCGCAATACTGGAAGTATTGAGCCAAGACTATCGCAAACTCCGTGAGCACGCGGACGTCTTCTCGCCCATGCTCTATCACGAATTATGCAGCCGGGAAGTGGAGTGGATCGCGCGTTTCGTGGAATATACCGCAAGAGAAACGAGCAAACCGGTGTGGCCGATCATTCAAAGCGACTTGGGCAAGGAGCATCGCGTTTCGGACGATACTTTTGCCGCGGCCGTGTTGAGCGCGCTCGACCCGCCGTCGCAAGGCGTGATCATCTTCAACCACAAAGCTTTGCTGGAAGCCAAGCAAACGCGCATTTTAGGGTCACTATGGAGCGCGAAGCGCAACTAGAAAAATCTGTTGACATCTGCGATTTTTGTGGTTACCGTAGTTTTGCATCGCATCAAACATGCAACTCATGCTGTCGAGGTTAAGCCATGCGTTCCATTCCTTATGCTCTAATGCTGGCCGCCGGTATTATGTTAAATTTCGGTCCCTGTGGTGATGCGCGTGAGGATCGCGAGCAGCCGCGTGACGCAGCGCAAGTTGCCGAGGAGCAAGAGATCCTCGTAAAATTCAAAGCCTCGGTTTCGGAAGATTCCGCGAGTGCGTTCACGGTACTTACACGAGGTGTTTGGTCATCTTTATGCTGGCAGAACAAGCATCTGGTTCTACCGCAAGTGGAGCAAGGGGTCCATGGCGTTCAATGCTGCGGCACGCAAGGCGTTCAAAGACGGGCATCGTTTCGCGGCGAGCTTCGA
>JABWAN010000337.1 GCA_013361015.1 Candidatus Zhuqueibacterota bacterium
ACGTTAATCGTTGTGAAGAGCCGGTGCCGAAGGAGGTTGCGCAATGCGATTTTCAAGCAATTTTTGAGCATGTATGACTCCAGTTATCAGTGCTCAGTATGCAGTGATCAGTTTTCTGAATACTGATCAGTGCTTACTGATTACTTGTTTACTCATAGCGCAGCGCTTCCACCGGATTCGTCAGCGCGGCTTTGATGGCCTGCGTGCTTACCGTCAGCAGCGCAATGGCCAGCGCCACGCCGCCGGCGAGCACGAAGATCCACCAGTCGAGGCCGATGCGATAAGCGAACGCTTGCAGCCATTTGTTCATGGCAAAATAAGCCGCCGGCCACGCGAGGAGATTGGCAGCCAGCACGAGCTTGACAAAATCTTTTGACAGCAATAACGTCACATTCGACACCGTCGCGCCCAGCACTTTGCGAATGCCGATTTCTTTGGTGCGCTGCTCGGCCAGAAACGAGGCCAAGCCGAACAATCCCAGACAGGCAACGAAAATGGTGAGGGCGGTAAAAACATTAAGGATTTGGCTGACCCTTTCCTCCAAACGATATTGGCGGTCGAAATCATCATCGAGAAAGAAGTATTCGAACGGACGGCCGGGAGCAAGCGTCTGCCATTTTTCTCGAAGCTGCGACAAGGTTCCTGGAACGTCTTGGGCATCGATATGCACCGAGACATAATTAAACCAGCGCGGATGAATTTGCAGCACCAACGGTTCGATGGCATTTTGGACCGAACTAAAATGAAAATCCTTGACCACGCCAATGATTTGGCGCGTATCGGAAAATTGGCGCGTGAGCTTGTTGCCCACTGCTTCCTCGGCGGTGCGCCAGCCGAGCGCTTTGACCGTTGCCTCATTAATGACGAAAGCGGCAGTATCGGTTGCAAAACTTTTTGAAAAGGCGCGGCCGCTCACCAGCTCGAGTCCGTAGGTCTGCACGAAATCATAATCGACGGCCAGAATGGACATCGTTTGGCCTTCTTCATTCATGCCTTCCTTTCTGCTGATGACGTTCGTGTTGTTGCCTCGCCCAGGCACGGAGGAAGAAAAGGCCGCACCGGTGACGGCGGGAAGTTGCGCAAGCTCGGCTTTGAAAAATTCGAAGCGACGCGGCACGTCCTCGTTGTGCCGCATATTGAGCACCACCATCTGCTCTTTTTGAAAGCCAAGATTTTTAGATTGCATGAAGCGCATTTGCTGAAAGGCGACCATCGAACCCACGATTAGCAACACCGAAATGGTAAATTGAAAAACGACGAGACCTTTCCTAAGAAAGGCGCCCTTCGCGCTTGCGGAAGATTTTCCTTTCAAGACTTCCACCGGTTGAAAGGCGGACAACGCGAAAGCGGGGTAAATGTCGGCGACGACACCGACGCTGACCGCAAACAAAAAGGCGCCGGCGAAAAATGGAATTTGCGCGAAGTAGCGCGGCGCGAGCGCTTTGCTCGCCAACTGATTGAACGACGGCATGAAAATTTCGATGAGCAGCAGCGCCACTACGAAGGCGAAGAGGGCCAACACAATTGACTCGCCGAGAAATTGGCCGACCAATTGGCTCTTCACTGCGCCGGCAGTCTTGCGCATGCCGACTTCTTTGGCGCGCTGCGCCGAGCGCGCGGTTGCCAGATTCATGAAGTTGATGCAGGCAATGATCAAAATAAAAAGCGCAACCGCGGAGAAGACGTACACGTAGGCGATATTGCTGTTCGGCTCGATCTCGCCGCGATAGTGGGAGCGCAGATGAATATCCGTCAACGGCTGCAAGTAGAGAAACTGGCGGTAGCCGCTCTCCTTCTCTTCGTCGCCGACGTATCGCGATGGCAGTTCGCGAAGCTGCGCCTGCAAATCCACAGCCCGTACGTTGGGCGCGAGCAACAGGTACGTATGGTACCCGAGGTTCCACCAGCCCCATTGCGTGCTGGGTCTGTGATTCAAAATTTCCAGTGTCGAGAAGGAGCCGAGAAGATCGAAAGTAAAATGTGATTGTGCCGGCGGCTGTTGCACAATGCCGGTGACTTTAACTTCCTCCTTCTCGATCGTCAGAAGTTGTCCCATCGGCTCTTCATTGCCAAAATATTTTTTCGCCAGCGCTTCGGTGAGCACCACCGAATGCGGCGCGGCCAAAGCGGTTTGGGGATCGCCTTTGACCAGCTTGAAAGAGAAGACGTCGAAAAGTGTAGAGTCGGCCCAGAAAAATTTTTCCTCATAGAAACGCTGATCGCCGCGCTCGACCAAATAAGTTCTTTGCGAAATCCGCACCGCGCGCTCGACTTGCGGATAATCGTTGCTGATCGCCGGCGCCATCGGCGCAGCAGCCCTTGCCACGAGTTCCGTTTCGCCGCCGCTCGCAAATCTTTCCACTCGCAGCCGATAGATGCGGCCGGCGTGTGCGTGATAACGGTCATAGCTCAACTCGTCCTGCACGAACAGCAAAATGAGCAGGCAGCAAGCCATGCCGACGGCCAAGCCGCTGATGTTGATCAACGTGTAACCTTTGTGCCGCAGCAGATTGCGCACGGCAATTTTGAAATAATTTTTGAGCATGGGGACTCCAGTAGTCAGTTACCAGTGAGCAGTGCACAGTAATCAGCCCTTGAAAACTGTTTACTGAACACTGATTCCTGCTTTTGCTCATGCCGCAGCGCTTTCATCCCGAAAATCGGGAGCTCCGCATGAAAAGGTCATTCATATCGCAATGCTTCGACCGGATTCGTGAGCGCGGCTTTGATGGCCTGATAGCTCACCGTGAGCCACGCGATCAAGAGCGCCAGCACACCAGCCAGCACAAAAATGCCCGGACTCAACTCCGTGCGATAAGCAAAGCCTTGCAGCCATTTGTTCATGGCAAAATATGCAACCGGAGCAGCGAGGAGGAAAGCAATGGCAACGAGCCGGGTAAATTCTTTCGACAGGAGCAAAACGACTTGTTGTACGGAGGCGCCCAAGGCCTTGCGCACGCCGATTTCCTTGGTGCGCTGTTCCGTGGTGAAGGAGGCGAGGCCGAAAAGCCCGAGGCCGGCCACAAAAATAGCCAGCGCGGAAAAGAGCCCCACGATACGCTGCAAGGTTTCTTCGGATTGATACAAAGCTTCGACCTTGTCATCTAGAAAAGAGTATTCCAGCGGACGCTCTGGATCGAATTCCGCCCACGCGTTTTTCAGCACTGCCAATGCTTGCGGCACCTGCCGCGGGGGAATGCGCAGCGCGAGAAAATCCATGCTGTAGGGCATGAGATGAAACACTGCCGGAGCAATGGCCTCATGCAGTCCGCGATAATGAAAATCTTTGGTCACGCCGATGACCGTGCCGTTTTTGGGGGTTTCCGGACCTTCGCCCATCCACACGAATTTTTGCCCGAGTGCGGCTTCGGCAGAAGCCCATCCAAATTTTTTCACCGCGGCTTCATTGAGAATGAACGCCGAACTGCTGTCGCTCGCAAAGAGCGGCGAAAAATCCCGGCCCGCAACCAACTCGATGCCGAGCGTTTTCATGAAATCGTAGTCAATTTGAAAAGTGTAAACGACTTGTTCGCTACCGACCTCTGTGCCTTCGCTGCGTGCACCGGTTTGCCACCAACCCTCGTCCGCAGGCATCGCAGTGGACGCGGTTACGTGACTGATCTCCGGATGGCGCAGCAGCTCGGTTTTCAAAGCCGGCCATTTACGCCCGGCTTCTTCACCCGCGAGCGGAACAACGACGACCTGTTCTTTATCGAAGCCGAGCTTTTTATTGCGCATGTATTCGAGCTGCTGGTGAATGATCACCGTGCCGGCGATGAGTGCGATGGAGATGGTGAATTGTGCCACAACCAAAGCTTGGCGCAAACGTGCGCCGCCCGTGCGTCGCGAGAAGCGCCCCTTCAACACTTCCACCGGCTGAAAACGCGAAAGGAAGAACGCCGGGTAGCTGCCCGCGAGGATTCCCACCAAGAGCGCGATCGCGACAAAGCCGCCGGCCACCGCGCCCTCCTGAAAATAGTTCACTTCTAAAATTTTGCCGGAAAGCGCGTTGAACACGGGCAGAAAAAATTCTACCAAACCGGCGGCAACGAAAAGCGCGATCAAGGCCATGAGCAATGCTTCGCCGAGAAATTGTGCCACCAAGCCGCTGCGCGGCACACCCGCTACTTTGCGCACGCCCACTTCTTTGGCGCGATGCTGCGAACGCGCCGTGGCGAGATTCATGAAGTTGATGCAAGCAATGACCAAAACGAAGAGGGCCAATGCCGAAAAGAGGTAAAGATACGTCATATTGCCCATCTCGCCGGCGCGATCGTCAAAATTGGAATGCAGATGCACGTCAATCAATGGCTGCAATTGCAAGGCAAGCTTGGGAAAACCCGCCGGAACATTCGCATAATGTTTCGCAATGAACGCCGGAAACTTTTGCTCCAACTCTGCCGCCGAGGCGCCGTCTCGCAATAGCAAATACGCGTAATATGAAAATCCCCACCAGTTGTTGAGGTTGGAAGTTCCACTATTCTCAAAGGGCACGATAAAACTGGGCTGGATATGCGAATTGGAGGGCACGCCGGCCAGGATGCCCGTCACTTTGAATTCGCGCTTGCCAAATTGAGCGAGAAGAGTTTTGCCCATCGGATCTTCCTCGCCAAAATATTTCTTTGCGGTTTGCGGACTCAAAACGATGGCATGCGGATCTTTGAGCGCAGTCGCGGGATCTCCACGTTGCAGCGGAAAATCGAAAAGCTCGAACAGCGCGGCATCCGCAAAGTAGAAATTCTTCTCGTAGAATTTCTTCTCGCCATACGTGACCAAAATCTTTCTCGCAGTCTCACGCAGGCGAACGGTCGCGAGCACCTCGGGATATTCCTGCTGCAATGCCGGCGCGATGGGTGCGGCAGTGACCGTGATCGGACTGCTCATCTCGCCATTCTGCTCGAAGGTTACCAACACGCGATAGATGCGTTCAGCCTTCTCGTGAAAACGGTCATAACTCAGCTCGTGGCGCACATAGAGCAGAATTAGATAGCAGCACGCCATGCCCACCGCCAACCCGGCAATATTAATGGCAGTGTAGCCTTTGTGTTTGATCAAATTCCTGAATGCGATTTTAAGATAGTTTTTGAGCATGATTGTCTCCATGATCGGGAGGCGATGAGCGCAGAGTCCTTTGGCAAATGCTGTGGCTCGATTCGTTAAACTCGCGAGATACACTGAAAACGGCATTTCGCGTGTTTCGTGGGTGTAAGCTCTAGTGTGATCAGCCGCTGAACTGAAACAGGTGCGCTTCAATTGCAGACACCTCGCCCCGTTTTAATCAGCCAACAATTGTACCAGGTTTGTTTTTTTGAAAGATGCCTATTGAGAATAAGGCAGGTTGCGCGAAAGCGTATCCGCTGGCATGACACTCCTTGTACGCCAGCGAACACGGGTTTGGCATGCGGAAGGTATGGAACAGTGGGCTCCAAGGTTTGGGATTGAGGGCAAGGAATAGGCAATCGTGCAATACCTACGCGCTGCTGTCGCAAAAATCTTTCCTGCCACGAACGCGCATGAGCGGGTGAGTGCGCCTCGCGCGCTACTGCCCGCGCACGAGCCGCACAAGTGCGGCAGTCGCGCGAGTATCCTCGCTTTGGCCCAGCCAGAAGATCGCTTCCTTGCGCACGCTGGGGTTGCCATGTTTTTCAGCAATGTCGATCAAAGTAGGAATACCCTCATTGTCTTGCAGTTGCGTCAGCGCGAAGACTGCCTGCTTTTGAAGCTCGGTGTCGGGACTTTTTTCTGCCGTATCTTTAAGCAAGGCCAGGGCGCGATCCGAAGCTCTTTGCGCCAGCCAAAAGAGCGCTTCTTTATTGATCTCACGATCGCCCGGCTTTTGCGCCAATTTGATCAAAGCCTCTTCGGCCTCGCTGCTGTGCATTTGGCTCAAAGCGAACACGGCTTGCTTGCGCAATTCTGCTTCGCCTGTATTGGCGGCGAGCCGCTGCAAAATTTCCAGAGCGCGCGCTTCCTGGCTTTGTCCGAGCCAGAAAATCGCTTCCTTGCGCACGGCGGTCTTGCCATGTTTCTCAACCAGCTCGATTAAAATGGGCGTGCCTTGCTTATCGGGCAATTGCGTCACCGCAAACACCGCGTGCTTTTGTATGTCGGTATCGCCGCCCCTTGCGAGAATTTCTTGCAGCAATGCGGGCGCGCGGGACGAACCTTTTTGTGCCAGCCAAAAAATCGCTTCCTTGCAAACTTCGCGATCCTTCTCATGCTGCGCGAGCGCGAACAACGCTTCCTCGGCTGCGGCCAGTTGCATTTGGCTCATGGCGAACACGGCCTGCTTGCGCACTTCCAGCGTGCGATCATTCTGCGCAGTGTTTTTCAAAATCGGCAAGGCTGCGGGATCATCATTCTGCCCCAGCCAAAAAGCAGCTTGTTTGCGCACCTCGGCCGCTGCGTTGCTTGTCAATATGCTCGCGAGAAAAACTCGACGTTGCGCTGACTGTCCGTGCAAGCCCACCGCGGAAATCAACCGCTCTTGGGTCT
>JABWAN010000338.1 GCA_013361015.1 Candidatus Zhuqueibacterota bacterium
CTGCTGCGCGCGCTGCCATTCCTCAAAACTATCAATGGCCAAAGCAAGGCCAATGGACTTACGAAGATTATTGTCGCTTACCGGACGACGGTTGGATTTACGAAGTCATTGAGGGAGAATTGTATATGTCGCCTGCACCATTAACGCGCCATCAGCGGTGCAAAATCAGGCTTGCTCATGCTCTGTATGTTTTTGCGCAGAAACATGATGCCGGCGAAGTGTTGGATGCTCCCCTAGATGTCATGCTTCCCGACCTTGCCACTCCCGTACAGCCCGACATTGTTTTTGTGGCGAAGTCTCGCGCTGACATCGTGAAGGAGGAACGCATCGAAGGCGTGCCCGATCTTATGGTGGAAGTGCTCTCGCCGTGGAATTGGATTGTTGATCGCCGCAAGAAATTCGTTGTGTACGCCAAGGCTGGTGTGCGAGAGTATTGTATCGTTGATCCGCAAGGCCGCACCATCGAGCTTTTTGTTCTGAAGAAAGGCGCGTTCGAGCTGGTTGGCAAATACGGCGTTGGCAAAACCGTGCGGTCGAAGGTTTTGAAGGGATTTGTAGCGGCGGTGAAAGAAGTTTGCCCGGCTTAATGCGAAAACGATTTCATTTTTCCAACACGAGCCGGCCGAATACACTCTCGAGATTCTTCGCATTCGTTTGGGCCACCTGCCTTTCGATATTGAGTGCGGTCGCGTGGCCGCAGGCTTGGCAATACCACAGTACTCCTCGTTTCGTTATCGCATACTCCCCCGAACAAAAAAACTCGGCCATGCAGCTTCTTGGCGAGGTGCAGGCTGAAGATACGCAACTCGCAGAGCGGCTGCAATTCATGCCGCGCCGCACGATTACGATATTCCTCTGCCCCACGCAAAGCAGTTTCGAGCGCCTCACGGGCGGTATTATTCCGCATTGGGGTGAGGCCGCGGCCGATCCGGTGCACTGGCGCATTTTTCTCAAAGCGCCGCGCCTGCAGGAAGGCAAGCAGATCACGATCAAACACGAGCTGGCGCATTTGCTGCTCGCCGAGCTTGCGCATCCGCACCGCTTGCCGCGCTGGTTCAACGAAGGCGCCGCGATTTTTCTCGCCGCGGAAACGCAACACCTCGAGCCGGCGCTTATCTCGCGCGCTATGGTAACGAACTCGCTGCTTTCGTTCGATGACATTGAAGCCCTGCTTTCCTTTCCAAATGAAAAAGCCGGGCTGGCGTATTCGGAAAGCTATCATGCCGTGAATTTTCTCGTGCAACGGCACGGGTTTGCCGCGCTCGCAGAATTTGCCCAAGCGTTGGCGCAGCATCCCAATCCCCGCGCGGCGTTTCAAAGTGCCTGCGGCGAAGACCTGTGGGATTTTGAAGTGGCTTATTTCGACTACGTGCGCAAAAAATTCCGTTGGTATTTCTTGTTAGATGAAAATGTGCTTTGGGGGGTCGGGATTTTTACACTCTTCATCGCCGCTTATATAGTGACGCGCATGCGCACGCGCAAAAAAGCTGCACAGTGGGAGAATGAAGAACGCGAGACACCGAGCGAGGAGGAGCCTGATGCTCGCGAAGAAAATGATGAAGATCATGACGAACAAAATCGGTCGTAGCTCGCAATCTCAAATCTGCTTAGCGCAGAGGCGCAAACCAGGTGAAGATAGCGAAGACTAAAAAAACTCTTTGTGCTCTCGGCTCCACGCGGGTGCAATTCTTTTCTGTGCGCAATCAATCTCGAAACGATTAACATAAAAGGAGCCGCACCCATGCTGCGAAAACGCTTGATCCCCGCATTGCTCATCGGAGTTGTGTGCACCCATTTCGCTTTTGCGCAAACCAAACCGCGCGCACGTGCTCTCGGAGTTCCATTTGAAGGAACACCCGGTCCGCACAATGCCATCACTGATGTTGCAGGCGTCGAAGTCGGCCACGTCACGTTAATCTCCGGCGAAGGCGAGTTGCAAGTTGGCCGCGGTCCGGTGCGTACGGGCGTCACTGCGATTTTGCCGCGCGGAAAGAATTCCAGCGCGCCGGTGTTTGCGGGTTGGTTCTCGTTGAATGGCAACGGCGAAATGACGGGCACGACGTGGGTGGAAGAGTCCGGCTTTCTTGAAGGCCCGGTGATGATCACCAACACGCACAGCGTTGGCGTGGTTCGCGACGCCGTGATCGCGTGGCAAGTGAAGCACACTGCCATGGGGCAGTTGTGGGGACTGCCTGTGGTCGCGGAAACTTGGGACGGTTGGTTGAATGACATCAACGGTTTTCATGTGAAGCCGCAGCATGCGTGGGAGGCTTTGGATAATGCGCAGAGCGGGCCGGTGGCAGAGGGTAATGTTGGCGGCGGCACGGGCATGGTTTGTTATGAATTCAAAGGCGGCATCGGCACCGCTTCGCGCAAGCTTTCGGAACGCGTGGGCGCTTACATGCTCGGTGTTTTAGTGCAAGCCAATTTCGGATTGCGGCCGCAATTGCGCATTGCCGGCGTGCCGGTGGGCATGGAACTTCGCGAAGGCGCGTATCGCACGAACGAAACCGGCTCGATCATCGTGGTGGTAGCGACCGATGCGCCGCTGTTGCCGCATCAACTCAAGCGCCTCGCGCGGCGGGTGTCGTTGGGCATCGCGCGCACAGGCAGTGTTTCGGGCAACGGCTCGGGCGATATTTTTATCGCGTTCTCCACTGCGAACCTCGAAGCCGCACAAGCGCAAAGCGTGGCGAACGTAACCATGCTGCCGAACCAACGCATGAACGCGCTCTTTGAAGCCACCGTGCAAGCCACGGAAGAAGCGATCATCAACGCGCTCGTGGCCGCGGAGACGATGACCGGCGTGGATAATCACAAAGTGATCGCTTTGCCGCATGAGAGGTTGAAGGAGGTTTTGAAGAAGTATGGTCGGTAGAGCGTCACCCAAACCTCGCCTTCGTCAGTTGCATCAACGCCTGCGTGAGCGGATCGAGCAAATCCTGCGGGCAGTTGGCTTCGCGGAGGAGGTGTTTGATCTTGCGGCGCATTTCGCGTTGCCAGTCTTCTTTCATCGTCCAATCAATGATGTGCGTGTCCGGTTCGAGCGTGGCCACGAGGCGCGCGGCGAGATCTTCATAGCGGCCATATTCAGCTTCGCGCGGCGCGAGATAACGCGCGAGCACGCGCCAATACGCTTGCGCATCCGGTGCGAGCGACGAGGCCGGCTCAGCCGTGAGCGCCTCGGCGCGCAAACGCAGCACTTCTTCGCGCAAGCGTTGCAGCGCGGTTTCCTCGTCGATCTTCTGCTGTTGTCGTTCGACGGTGATTTTGGTGACGCGCTGCTGCAAGGCTTGATAGAAAACCGGATCGCGTTTCAGGTTCCGGCGAATCTCTTCCACGAGCGCATATTGCAGGCGCAGCACTTTGGCTTGCAGCGAGCCGAGCGCGTCAATATCCTGCAAAAAATTTTCCGCGCCGAGGCTCGACAATTCGCGCACGTGCATGACGCCATGCTCACGCGCGAAGGTTTCCAAAGCTTGCCGCACCTTTCTGCTGCCTTGCGCCCCGGCCAACGCTTGATCGAAATAAAACGCCGCGGCCTCCCGCCTGACGCGATCAAACCACAAAGCTTCCTGCAAAAATTTGATTTCTTCTTGCAGAGCCGGAAGCAGTTGATCCAAAACCTTCACAAACGCCTGCCAAATTTTTTGGAATGCGCGCCGCGGCTCCGCGGGTTCCAAAGTGAAGAGCCAGGAATCCAGATCATCTTGTTCGGGATAGGATTTGAAAATCGCATGCAGCTCTCTGCGCCGCAGCCGCATTTCTTCGAACGCCTCCTCGGCGAAACGCGGCGTGATGATTTCCTCCGGTTGCAAGTAGTCAAACTGCGCTAGCTCGCGCGTTAGGTTTTGCGTCACGCCGTAATAATCGACCAGCAAGCCGAAATGTTTGTGTTCCGCGTCCGGCATTTGCGTGAACGCGATTGCCTGCAAAAGCTCGTAGCCTTGCAGCGGACGATCAACATAAAGCGCCTGCAATACCGGCGCACGCAACTCCGACGTGAGCGGCCCGGCGAGAATTAAGAGCGCCAGCTCATCGTGCGGATCGCGCCAGCGTCGCACCAACTCGGCCACGTCGTCAAAGCGGCGGAACAAAGCGGCCAACTCACGTTCTTGCGGCTGCGGTTTGGGCAGCAGCACGGCCACTTGTTCGGGCATGGCTTTTTCGAGCGCATGAAAGTAGAGCGCGGCACTTTCGCTATCCGCGGCAAGCACCAGCCCCTTGCACGCATTGCTGCGAATTTCTTGATGAAAATGAGCGTGCACATCTTCCACGAGACTTGTGATGCGCCGCGCCGCGACCTGCGCAGGCAGAGTGCTCGCGCGGCGCGCGGTTTCGACAGCAAAGCCAGATGGCACGTCGCCACCATTTTCAATCTGCTGATGGAGGCGAGGCAAACGCGCCTCCAACTTCGCCGGCAAGAGATAGCCGCGACGCTGCGCTTGCGCAAACGAGAAGGAATGCAAGATTGGTTCTTGCGCGTCGCGACGAGGCGGATATGCCGAGCAACCGATCACGTGCGCATTCGGAAAAGTGCGTGTGAGATCGTCAAACAAAGCCTCATCTTCCGTTGCGTGTGGTTCATCAATCAGAATGAGCAATGGTGTTTCACTCATCGCTTGCGGCGCAGCGCCGAAGCAGACTTCGCGAAAAATTTTCGGCGCGAGCAGCAGGGTGGCGCCGCTCGCACGCCGCAGAATTTGCATAAGCGCGGCAGCTTCCGTTATTTCGTCGGGCAAATCCAGACGGTGTTGTTGAAAAACGCGGCGCAGGAGCTCGCGTTGCCGTTCACAATCGGTGAGAATGACGAGCGCATGCGCATGAAACGTGGGCATGAGACGCAATTGGCCGGCAAGCCAAGCCAGCGTGTGGGTTTTGCCGGAAGCGCCCGGATGCCAAAGCACGCCGCTGCGCATGGGTGCGGCGGTGTTCGCAAGCCGCGCACAAGTCTGCCGCACCGCTTGATATTGGTGGCACCAAGCGAGCCGCGTCTTGAGGCCACGATGGCCTGGTTCAAACCGAAGAAAATTTTGCATGAGATCGAGCAGTGCGCGCGGAGTAAGCAGGCCTGCCAAAGCGAGGTCTAGCGCCGTAGGCAGATCGGATTCGTGCGCCGGAATTTGGCGCAACGCGGCGCGCACTTCTTCCCATGTCAAAGGATACGGATCGTCCCACGGTTGGAAGTCTTCCGCTTCCGCATTTGCAGAGGCGGCGGCGGAAAAATTCTTCTGCACGACGAGTTGAATTTGCGTCGTGTGAAAAAGGCGAGGGACGGCATCGTGGGCCTTGAGCTGCGTGAGCCGCCGCAAGCCGGCTTGCAAGCCTTCTTTGGAATTCGTTGCTCCGATCGCCGCCAACGCAAGCGGAATGCCATTGACGAACACGGCGAGATCAACGGTGTGACTCGCAGCGGCGCTTGTCATGCGAAATTGCTCCACGGCGAGGAAATGGTTGTTCGCCGCATTTTCGAAATCGAAATAACGCACCGGCGCGCTTTGCGTCAAACGAGCGTGAAGCTGTTGCTGCGCGAGCGCGAGACTTTGTTGCGCCGGTTGTTGGAGGGCATTGCGCGCGCGGCGCAAGCCGTTTTCTGAAAGGCCGGGATTGAGGCTGCGCAGTTGGCGTTCCAGCCGCGCGGAAAGAATGACTTCGGCTGTGCTGCTGCGCTCGCGGCGCAACGCTTCATCATCATTGTGCAGGCATTCATAATGGCAGGCGTGGCGCAGGTAGGCAAGCGCTGCGCGCATGGCTTCGAAATATTCCGTACTGGCGGTATTCATGAGACCCTCGTGATGATGGCGCACCTGCAATTCACTGCGCCGCAAAGTAAGAAACGGCAAACCGGAACGCAAGCACGGTGGCGCGGCGCAAGGTCGCAGTTGTCGGCGGAGCGTGGGCACTTCGGAATGGCCCTGAGGTAAATCGCATGATGCTAGGTTGGTCTTTTATGTTCTGTCGCTGCCGTACCGAGGTGCGTTCTTCGCTTGTTTACCTAGGTGGCCTCTTCGCGCGAGGTGGCTTGCAGCCGAGAGTACGGGCGTCTCAGCTTGAACCTGTCATTCAGAGACCTTTTTGACACTCGGCACAGACTTTATTGCGCACGAGGGTTATCACGAAATGCTGCCATGGAAGCTGCAGCCCTGCAAAAAGTCGAATGCAGAGAAGAAGCCTGAAATGCGTTTTCATCATGCAAGGATAGAGGCTTTTGCTTTTTGAAATCCGCGCAGCGCTTCAATATCTAAAAAGTTGAAGCACTGCAAAAAAAGCAAAAATTTTCGGGACACAAAAATGAAACGACACAAAATGATTTTTGCGGGCATTTATTTTTGTGTCCTCTTTGGCTCCGGCTCGTCCTATATGTTATCTTGCGAATAGTTCTTTGACATGTTATTCTTTGTTCTTCCAGAAGAGTTTTGCAACCTGTCTGTTATTCCTGTTGCT
>JABWAN010000339.1 GCA_013361015.1 Candidatus Zhuqueibacterota bacterium
AGCTCGCCGACCGTGGAAGATTGCTGCAAATCGAAATCAATCGTGGCTTGTGCGCCGGCTTGGATTGAAACAACCAGGGAATCCGGCGCGACGCGATAGCGCGGCAAAAACAGATGAACAACATGTCGTCCGGCAGGAATCTCGGCGAGGTGCGCCGGCGTTTTTTTGCCGGTATCGCGATAATCGAGAAAGATGCGCGCCTCTGGCAACGTCGCGTTGATCGTCAATCCGCCCGCGCCGGGCGCGAACGAAACCAGCCGGCCTTCCTGCGTGGTGCAAGAAAGCGCGAGCCCGGCGCAAAGCAGAAAGATTTTCGCTTTAATGTGAGACATGGGCGTTAGCGCAAGACAACTATTTTAGACATGGCTTGATGACGACCGTATTTCAAACGCGAGAAATAAACGCCGCTGCTTAACAAACGCCCCTGCTCATCGCGTCCGTCCCATCCCGCCTCATGCCGTCCGGGCGCTTGCGTTTGATTCACCAAGACTTTGACTTGCTGCCCGAGCTGATTCAAGATCACCAGCGAAACGTGACGATTCTGTTCCGAGCTTGGCAATGTATAGGAGAGGCGCGTTGCTGCCTCGATGTTGCGCGAGAAGGGATTGGGATAATTCGGATGCAGTGCAAACGTGTTCGGCGCATCCGCAGGAGACTCCGCTACTGCCGTGGGGCTGCGTAGCCAACTCAACACGCGCGCGAGTAACGTGTCGCGCTCGACGTCGCGATTGAGCGTTTCAAAGCCAAAGGTCATGAACACCACTCTTCCCAAAACGTTTCCATTCGTGTGCAGCGCGCGAATAGCGGGATAATCATTCGGCCATTGGTAATAGCTAAAGACCGATGCTGCGTTCGCATCCGCAGGCGCGATTTGATTGGCAAATCTTCCTGCCGAAGGATTGATGGTGCGCGCACCGTTACCACTTGCGATACCGATGGCCAGCATGCCATGGCTGATGGGATCGTTAGCAATGCCCGAAACCGCGACGGAGTTGTAGTCGCGCTTGATATAAGCGGCATGCAAATACTTCGTGAAGAATGCTAGGCTTTTGGCGGTATAATGCGGGCTGCTCGGATCCGCCAACTCATACGCGATATCGACGCCGCTCAAATACAAACGTCCGCCGCTGTCAAGAAAGTTCGACAAGGTTTTCTGTTCAGTGGAATCGAGCGTCGGCAAAGTGGCCGCACACATCCAGAGAATCGACTCGAAGTTGTGCAATTGGGTTGCAAACGGCAAGACCGTCTTGCTCCTGACTACGCCATAGACTTCGCTCGTGCGCTCCAACGAGGCTTTCATGTAGCTTTCGTGGCCGTCGCTTTCGTCATCCACTACCAACGTCTTCATGCCGAAAGTGACGAGCCGCACCTCCGCGGTGCCGGCAACGAAATGCGGGGAGGTATAATCGAGCAGCGCTTTGCCGCTGCCCACAATGCCGTTGGCGTTCATCTCAATCGTGATTCTCACCGAGTCACCCGGATTCACTGACAGCACATCCGTTTGTCCGGCCTCGAATCGACCGTGCGGCGTGTGGAACGAATGCGCCCAACCTTGCGGGCTAGCGGAGCGCAAACTCACCATATAGCTATCGGCCAGCGCGCCCATGTTTTTCAGACGCACTTGATAATAAACCGGCGTGGAAGCGGGGTAAATCAACTCGTCGTGGTCGATAGACGTTGCGGCCACATAGGCTTCCGAAATGAAAGGCCATTGTTCCGCTTGTTGAATTTCCGCGTTGCTGTTCAATGGCGCGCCGTTTTTGTACACTTTCACCACGACGCGGCAGCTATCCGGAACGATATCCGGCGCGGGCGCGGGCGGGATCGGCACCGTGTACCTGAGAGTCTTGCGAATGGTTTGGTTGGCGTTCCACGCGCCGCTGTTGATCACCTCTCCCAATGCGCCGTTCATCATATCGCGCACCAGCCAATCGTGCACGTAATTCGGCAAATAGGTTTGGCCCGGTGTGCAGGTATTGTTGGAAGTCTGGCCGTAGACGATGCCGTCTTCCACGAGAAGCGCATTGAAACGAAACTCGCCGGAAAGGTTTTGCAGCGCGGTGAAATCAAACGTGGCTATGTACTCGCGCGTGCCGGGATTGTAGCTGCTGTACACTTTTTCAATGTTCACGGTGGGTGCTATTGCGGCACGGTTCGCCGTCCAACTCTGCCAAATGCTGCGGGAGATGATGCCCGTCACACGATCGATGATGCCGGTGGGATAAGCGTTGAATCCCAATGAGCTGATGACCGTGTTGCCCGCAAAACGGGAAAAAGGTTCGCTGGCATAATTTGCAGGCCCATGATACGCGAGAACGATCGTATTGGGATAATTGCGCAAAACTTCTTCGAGCGCGACTTGATCGCCGCACGGGCACCATTGGCACCACGTGCCGGTACTAAACTCCAGCACCGGATTGCGCTTGTTTTGGGAAAGCAGCGGCGCAACCGTAACGCCGGTCCACAACATCAGCACGAGTGCGAACCTTGCAATTGGCGGCCTCGTTAATTGCTTAGAATTTCCCATAACGCCTCCACACTTGAATAGATGAAAAACATTTTACCTTACGAGCACCAGTTTTCGGGTGGCTCGATAAGTGGCGGCATGCAAAGTATAAAAGTAGATTCCCGGCGGCGCGTTGTTCCCGAAACGATCGCGTCCCTCCCACAGAATTTCGTAACGCCCGGGGCCGAGCTGCCGGCGCAGCAAGGTCGCGACCTCTTGCCCGAGGAGATTGGAGACTTGGATTTGGGTCGGTACGCTTCGAGTCCCGCCAATCTCAAAAGCAATCACCGTGCACTGTGCGTGCGCAAAGGGATTGGGATGATTCGCATAAAGATGAAACGCGCGCGGCCTCTTGCTCGACTCCTCCTGTACCAGGCTGGGATCGGTTGAAGCAGTGAAAGTCAATACCACGAATTCATCGGGGTTCTGCAAGTTTTCCACACGCACGGGAACCGAAGCGCGGCCCGGTGTTGCCGGCGCCGTATTGAAGTTCAAATGAAATGCCGTGGAGTCATGCGGCGCGAGCGCGGGAATGCCGGAAACAGTGTCGGGAATGGTGTAAGCATCGACGTTGGGAGGATAGCATAAATCCGCGCTGCACAGCGAAGTGCTCCACGCTTGCGGCAGGTTATTCTGCATGCGTTGCACGCGCACCTGCAATGGTTGTGCACTCAAATTCTTGATCGTCCCATCCAAAACAATCAACTCACCCGGCAGGCCGGTGCGCGTGAGAGTGTCGGCCGTAAACATAAATGTTTGCGCGGAAAGAGCAAGCGGCAGCAGTCCAAGCAGGAGGGTTAGTTTGTTGGTCATCATCCACCTCGCCGAGGAAGGATTATTTCACTTTATGATTGCAAAATCGCGTCGCAATTCGCGCGCGGCGAAAAGTCATCGTCTGTGAGGAGGGTTGCCGGGAAGGAGATCCTGAGTCGATAGTAAACAAACCTGAAAAGAAAAGCAAGCAGCAGATTTTCGCGCGGAAGAGTTCACAATAAAAAAGCGCGCACGGCATATGCTTCCAAACGCCGTGTGCGCTCAAAGTTTTTTTTGGGGAAACGTCACACTTTACACCGTACACGAGACAGGTCATGGGCAAACTGCACTACGCCCTACTTTCCCTTTCGAATATACACGCTCCCATTGAACGTGGAGAATTGAATCTCCGGGCCGCCGCCGTTGATGGTGCCGATCATCGACTTTTCCAAACGGATGCGGTACTTGCCGCCTTTGCCGCGCCCGCCTTCTTCGATGCGGCGCGTGGTCGGCTCGAGGTTAATATCGAAGTCACTGAAGATTTCGCCATTGTCGGATTTCATACTCACCGTGGCTTTCACGTCCGGCGGAAAGGTCACGTCAATATCGCCATTCAACGAGCTGAAGGACATGGATTTTCCCGGCTCGACTTTCGCAAAGTTCACGCGCACATCATCATTCAGCGCATGTGCCACGACCGAGCCGCTCACGTTGTTAATCGTCACGCCGCCGTTGGTGTTGTTCACTTCGATCTCTCCCGTCACACCTTCGATCAAGATGTCGCCGTCATTCAAACAACTCAACTCCAGCGAAGTGCGCACCGGCACTTGAATAGTGAGATCGATGGTGCGATTCATCGAACCCGCTTCCACTTCTATAACATTATCTTCTTCTTCCACCGCGAGTCCGGTCGTATTGATTTCCAAACGCCGCATCCCCTGGCCCTTGTCCTCGCGCGATTCTCGATGCTCCCTGTCCTTGTTTTTCTCTTTCGAGTAGCGTGCGGAGCGGACGAGCGCTTCCACAATCACTTCTTTACCAGCATAGGCTTTCACCGTGATGCCGCCATTCATCAATCCGGCCTTGAGTAGAACCGGGCGTTCCGGGTTGCTCAGTGGAATGGTCAAACGATCAGAACTGCGTTCCGGCGTTTGCGCGTTGAGATGCAACGTCACGGCAAAGAGCGCAAGCAACAAACCTCTTGATAATGCTTTCATGTGTTATTCCTCATTCTTTACGATAAAAATATCGCCATTGAAGTTTTCAAATTCAAGTTCCGGGCCGCCCTTGCCGAGCTGCACGCCGAAAGCGCGGTCGGTGCGATAAACGAATCTGCCGTTTTCGCGCTCGCGTTCCGGTGCGCGGCTGGCGATATACGTTGCCGGAAAGTCCGTGTAAATTTCGCCGTTGAACGTTTTCAATCGCACGGTTGCGCCGAAGTCCGGCGGCACGCTGACGCGCACGTCGCCGTTGAGCGAGCCGAAGTAGGATTCGCGGTCCGGGCTTTTCTTGAAGCCAATCTCAACGTCTTCATTGAGCGCGTAGACATGCCCGCCGCCGGCCACACCGATCATCGTGACGCCGCCGTTGATGTTGTCCACGTCAAACTCTCCCGTAACGTTTTCCACTTTGATGTCGCCGTCGTTAATGGTTTTCAGCGTCAGGTCGGTTTGATACGGCACTTGCAGCGTGAAATCGAATTGCACTTCGTAGCCGTAGTAACGACTGCCGCGATAATTCGTCTCGCCGTTCTTGCAACGAAACGGGCCGTCGACGTAGAGCTTAATCACGTTACTCTGCTCGGAAATATCGAGCACCACTTCCTGCCTGGCGAGCGCGAGTTTTTCCGGTGTGCGACCGCGCGTGAGCTTTTTCGCTACAAGTTGCACTTCATTACCGCTGTAGCCGGTGACCGTGATTGCGCCGTTGAGATTATCGACGATCACTTGCCTGGCTTGCGTGGCGCTCGAAAAGCGTAGTGTTTGTTTAATGTCTTCCCGCTCTTCGAATTTAAAATCCGAAGCGCCGAGGAGGAGGATACACGAGAGCAATATGTTGGTGAGCATAAAGAAAATCTCCTATAGGTGTCATTCAGTAGGAACCTTTTTGCGCGCTGGGCACAATGCTCGGATTGAACTTTTTCCCAGTACTTAAAAGGATCCCTCTGAATGACAGATTAAAGGGCGAGCGCACATATCCAGTAACGAGCAACCAGCAACCAGCCTCAATACAACTCCTTCAAACCGATTTCCGCTTGCTTGCGCACTTCTTGATTGAGTTGCTCGTTTTGCATAAGTTGCTGCAGAGCCGCGTGCGCCTTTTTCTCGCGCAGTTCGGTGAGCAGAATAATCAAACGAATTTGCACAAGCGGTGAAGTTTGGCGCGGCAGCGAAGCGACGATGCCTTGTCGCACCAAGTCTTCATTGCCATAAAGACCCAGCGCTTCCGCCGCGGCGAGACGCACATTCACGTTGGGATCCTCGTTCAACGTTTGCAGCAACACATTGAGCACTTCCTGATCCGGTGCTTGCATTTGATGGACCCAGCTCACGCCGCGCAACCGGTCGCTCGGCGAGGGCTGCTGCAACAAAGAAAGCGCGACCATTTGCTGCATGTTCTGCAAGTCCATGCGCATCTGCACGATTTCGCCGCCGCGAGGGCTCGGGCTGGTAAAGCGCTGGCCGATGAAGATGCCGAGCAACATGAACGCGGCTGCGAAACCGAGCTGCCACAGCGGTTGTTTTGGCCACCAACGTTCAAGCCACGCGTTGAATCGTTCACGCCAAGAAGGTGCAAGCCGCGGTTCGTGTTGCAAGCCGTGTTCATAAGCCTCGAGCATTGCATAGAAACGCGCGCGCGAAGCTTCCGAGGGTTGCGCTTTCGGCAGGCTTCCGAGTTGCGTCCACATGCTTTCGAGGTTTGCCACTTCTTGTTGGCAACCGGCGCACGTGGCGAGATGCGCAGCGACTTCCTCTTGCGCGGCGCGCATGAGGCTTCCGGCGAGATAATCCGGAATGAGTTCGTGAAGTTGAGAGCAGGTCATTGCGTTAATTCCAGAAAGTTTTCTCGCAAATCTTTCAGCGCCCAATGTACGCGCGCTTTGATCGTGCCCACCGGGCAATCGAGCATTTCAGCGATCTCTTCGTATTTCAATTCTTGGAAACGGCTCAACACAAGCACTTC
>JABWAN010000340.1 GCA_013361015.1 Candidatus Zhuqueibacterota bacterium
AGGCTGCGGCTCATTCCCTGCAGATGATACACAAAGGCGTGATGGTGTTCGACAGTGAGGAGGAAGCTGGTATGCTCATGGATCGCGCGTTCTATGATATCCCGCGCGGCGCGCGTAACGTCGTGACGGACTTTTATCTTTCTCGCTCTCCGGAAGAATTCACTCCGGATGAGCGCCGTGTGTTGGAAGCCAAAACCAAGGCTTGGTTTTCATTGTTTCAAATCGAATCTATTGACGCCGGTGCGAGCGCCATTTTTCTAAGTGACCTCATCAACAACTCCGGACCGTTCAAGCTTATTGACATTAACCTCTCCGCTTCCGGTAGTTCCAATTTCCTCTTGGCAACACGTCTGCTTCCCTTCGGCGATTGGTGCATGACTTCCGGCATAAGTTATCCTTTCGAGGCGAAACAAGCACAAGAGCTTTTGGGCGGATTGAAGCGCCGGGTTTTAGGTTCCGCCAAGAAAAAATATCGCACGATACCGCCGGAAGATTATAGCCGCTATTTCTTTTTGCAGTTCAAAGCGCAAAGCGAGATTGAAACGAGGTATGAAGATGTTTGAAAGCAATGCCCGATACCAAAGCTTGGGATTGTAGCCTGTTGCATTTATATTGCCGCCGTTGAAAAATACGGAACAGCGATCATTCAGTGGAGGCGTTCATGGTCTTCGACCGGAAACTTGAACCGATGAAATTACCCCGGAGCTGATCGACTACATCATCGCGAAAATCGTTCGGGAATTTCAGCCGGGCGCAAAATCCTTTTTATCTTCATCACACCTTCAACGAGGGAAAAGCACTTTATCAGAGGTAGGAAAGAAACTCATCAACAGTAAGACCGGATTGACGGATGATGTTTGCGAGCGTTCCTTTGGGCAGGTCTTTATTGTGAACGGGCACGGTTATTCGCCGTGTTGTGTCGGTGGCATGGATAAGCCGAGCATGGCTACCGGTTTGATGATGCACATAGAAACCGGCTTTCTCTAAAGCTCGAATAACTTAGTCGGGTTTTACGGCCGGAAGCTTCCCCATCACACGACCTTAAGTGTGATTGACAAACTTTCTTTAATTGGCTCGCGCGCGAGCGTCATATCCTTTGGGATTGTCTCGCCTAACGCCGTCGCGCTCTCCAAATAACAACGAATCGCATCTTCCGCCATTGTGCGGGCTTCTTCCAACGTTTCACCAAGCGTGCAAATTTCAGGAATGGCAGGCACGACCACATTGTAGCCGCCTTCTGAAAGTGGTTCGAAGAAGACCGTGTAGTTGTAAGTTTTCACAAGGCCTCTTCGCAAGCCGTGTGCTCATGAATTGATTGGATTTTTCTCAAAGGTAGACAAATCTTTTTGAAAGTCAAGCCGCACTTTTCTCACTTCAACACAATCCCCACCGGGCAATGATCCGAGCCCATCACCTCGGGCAGAATGAAAGCCTCTTTCAAACGCGGCCGCAGCGCCGCGGAAATGCAAAAATAATCGATGCGCCAGCCCACGTTTCGTGCGCGCGCGTTGCTGAGCTGGCTCCACCACGAGTAATGCCCGCCCTCTTTTGTGAATTCACGAAACGTATCCACGAAACCCTTCGCCACGAAATTGCCGAAACCCTCGCGCTCTTCCTTGGTGAAGCCGTGCGTGCCCACATTCGCTTTCGGGTTGGCGAGATCGATCTCCGTGTGCGCGCAGTTGAGGTCCCCGCAAAAAATCACCGGCTTCTTCTTCTCCAATTTCTTCAAAAATTTTAGAAAATCTTTATCCCACTCAACGCGATAATCCAAGCGCGTCAATTCGCGTTTGGAATTGGGCGTGTACACATTCACGAGAAAAAAATCTTCGTACTCCGTCGTGAGCACGCGGCCTTCGTTGTCATGTTCCGCGATGCCCATGCCTTTGGTGTGGCTTATCGGCTCGATCTTCGTAAACGTCGCCGTGCCGGAATAGCCGGGCTTCACCGCAGAATTCCAGTATTGGAAGTAGCCGGGCAATTCGAGATTAACCTGCTCCGGCCGCGCTTTGGTTTCTTGAATGCAGATGATGTCGGGCTTGGTCTTCGCGATGAAATCCGTGAAGCCTTTTTTGAGAATGGCGCGAATGCCGTTGACGTTGAAGGAGAGGAGTTTCATTGGGGCCTCGAATGCATTGAAAATTTGCATTGTCTCTATTTGAGTGCAAGCAAACGCGCAAGTTGTTTTTGCACGATCTCCCAGGCTTTACGCACATGCCGTTCTTCCGTGCGAACGCCGCCTATTGCGCAGCGCAGCACGAATCGTCCGTTCAATTTGGTGTGGGATAAAAAAACTTCGCGCGTGTTGTTCACGGCTTCTAAAAGACTTTCATTCAAGCGATTCAACTCTTCCTCGTTTTGCACGTGCGCAGGGTGCGCGCGAAAGCAAACGAGGCTGAGCGGCGTCGGCGCCATGCGCTCGAACTCGGGATGGGCGTCGACCCAACCAGCGAGCTGCTGTGCGAGCCGCACGTGTTCGCGCAATCGTACGGCCAAGCCTTCCCAACCGAAATAGCGCAGCACGAACCACAATTTCAGCGCGCGAAAACGCCGCCCGAGCGGAATGCCATAATCCATGAAATTCTCCACTTCACGGTCTTGCGCGGTGCGCAAATATTCCGCGACGAGACTGAAGGCGCGGCGCAGCACTTCGGGCTTGCGCGTATAAAGCACGCTTAAATCCAAAGGCACGAAAAGCCATTTGTGCGGATTGACCACGAGCGAGTCCGCGTGCTCGCAGCCTTCGAGCACCCAGCGCAGTTCGGGCACGAGTGCCGCAGAGCCGCCATACGCCGCATCAACGTGCAGCCAAACGTTTTCCCTTTTACAAATTTCAGCAATCGCCGGAACGGGATCAATGCTCGTGATGGAAGTGGTTCCGACGGTGGCGGTGACGCACATTGGCCGCCAACCCGCAGCGCGATCTTCATTCAGCGCGTGCTGCAAGGCTTCGGGCCGCAAGCGGAATTGCTCATCCACTGCAATTTTGCGCACGCCGGCTTGGCCGAGGCCAAGTATGAGCGCGGCTTTATCAAACGAAGAATGTACGTGTTCGGAAGCATAAACGCGCAAGCGCGGCAGCTCTTTCCTTCCCGCCATGCCGTGCTCGCGCATTGCGAGATCGTTGAGTTGCTCGCGCGCAGCCGCAAGCGCGTGCATAATGCTGATCGAAGCGGAATCATACATGATGCCCCAAAACGTTTCGGGCAATCCCAGCATTTGGCGCAGCCAATCGAGCGTCACTTGCTCAAGCTCCGTGGCTGCCGGACAACTTTTCCACAGCATGGCATTGGGATTGAGCGTAGCGCTTAACATTTCCGCGAGAATGCCCGGGCCGCTGCCGCTGCTCACGAAGTACGCGAAAAACTCCGGATGATTCCAGTGCGTCATCGCGGGCATAATAAGACGGTCGATGTCCGCAAGAATATCGTGCATCGGTTCGCCGGTTTGCGGCGGCGCTTGCGGCAATTGCGCGCGCAGTTCGCCCGGATTGATTGCAGGCAGCACGCGATGCGCATCATAGCTCGACAAAAAATCCGCGATCCAATCTATGAGCTGATGGCCATAACGGCGAAACTCTTCCGGCGGCATGTCGCCGAGGACAGGTGAACTAGGTTGAGCGAAAGGAGGTGCAGGCATAAATGTTAGAGTGGAGGGCAAATGAGTTTTGCTGTGAAGCACAAATCAAGCATGATGCTTGGTGCGCAATTGGCTGAGGAAGCGCTCTATTTCATTGGGATAGATCTTTTTCTGAACCGACGCTTTGTTGTAGACCAGTTTGATTTTTTCGGGATCAAGCTCATAAAGATGAGCATGACGAAACCCGTGACGGAAGCCGCGCAAGTGGAATTTGCGTGCGGGAACGAAACGTGTGTCCATCCGAAAAACGCGCCCTATCATCAAAACTCGGCCCCCGGGGGTGGGTGCACTTTCGGACGGACACCGCTTGGCGCTCGGTGCGCTGCGCAGGTTACGCACGCACCACGACTTCTTGAGGCACCAGGATATCTTTTTTGCCCAGACTTCTTAGGAAGCGATAGTGTGCAGCAATCGCCGCGCGCACGGTCGGGTAGGAAACATATTTGATGCCGAAATCCTCGCAGGCCTTCTTGACGATCTTGCTGATATCGGGATAATGAATGTGGCAGATGCGCGGGAAGAGATGATGCTCGATTTGAAAGTTCAGCCCGCCGAGCAGCCAATATGCCAGCTTGTTTTTCGGAGCGAAGTTTGCCGTGGTTTCAACTTCGTGCACGGCCCATTCATTGTCAATACTAGGCGGAGCCAAATTTGGTTTGGGAAAAGTATTGCCTTCTATCACGTGCGCCAATTGAAAGGTGAGTGCCAGCGTGAAGCCAAGCACGAAATGTACGAAGATGAAAAAGGCCAGCACGTACAAAACCGGATGAAAGAACATTGGAAGCACGAGCATGTAGCCGAAATAAAAAACCTTTGTGAGAAAGAAGAGCGTGGTTTCGGAAGCGGAAAGCTTGGGGAGTTGATAGTCGCCGATGCGGCCCGAGAAGAATTTGCGAAAATCGCCGATCGTGACCCATAGCAAGGACATGAAACAATATGCGGGAAAGGCATAGAGGTGCTGCATGCGGTGCCACGGCTTGCGCGGTTGCTCTGGACTCATGCGCAGAATATGATCGACCTGAATGTCCTCGTCCAGCTCGGTGATATTCGTATACGTGTGATGGAGAACGTTGTGTTTGTGTTTCCAAAACCAGTGGCTGCCGCCGATGAGATTGAGCATGAAGCCCATGATACGATTCACGTATTTGTTTTTGGAATAGCTTCCGTGATTGCCGTCGTGCATGATGTTGAAGCCGACCCACGCGAAACCCTGTGCCACGGCCACGGCAGTAATGATCGCCATGATCAACGAAGAAGTCGCGAAGACCAGAATGACGTACGAAGCTGCGAGCCAGAGCAAGATGAGTGCGGTCTTGAGATACATGCGCCAATCGGCGTGCGGCGAAAGGCCTCGTTCTTCGAAATAGCCGTACACGCGCCGTTTGACTTCTTCATAAAAACCGACGTGAGCCGTAAAGCTGAGTTTTTGCATGGCACACATTCCTTTTTGGTTTTGCTGGTGCATCGCATCCCAATTGGCGTGACGCAGCCAGTAGGTTGTGGGTCTTGGGGATTGACTTGATGGTGGTACCTTTGGTTCAAAGCGAGGCTTAAAAACTCCGCGTTCTCCTCGTCTTGAAAAGATGTTTTTAAACGTACAACGAAAAAATTCCAAAAACAAGTTTTCAGTCGAGCTTCGTTTGAAGTAGCAACGAAAAAGTGGCACTGAACAAGAGGATGCTTGCTGCAAAATGTTTTCCTACGGCCGGCAGCTCAACTGACGGATGCGGCTATGCTGAAGGCGCTGACAATCTGTCTTTGCAACGCTGGCCGGTTTGGGGACGTCTTCAGTACAGCAGCAATGTGAAAACATTCAGCCGCGGACCGAGTATGATACGCGCTTGGACTAGAAAATCCGCAGCCCCTCAAAAAATTCAGGAGAAACCTATGTTCTCAAAAAAGTCTTTGCGGAAGCAAGCTGAAATGCAGACCCGCCGCCTCCGAGTCACTTCGTTGCTTTCTTTCTCCGTGTTGTTAGTTTGGAATGCCCAAAGTGAAGAGGTGTGTGCGCAAGACCAAGGCAGTTCGTGGCGCATCATTTTGACTTCGGAGAAAGAGCCGGGCGAGCCGATGGTGGTGACGGGCACAGTTTACGCCGCCGACGGCAAAACGCCGATGCCGAGTGTGGAAGTGTATGTCTATCACACCGACGCGGAGGGCTATTATCGCAAGGGCTCGAACAGCTCTTCGAATCCGCGCCTCAAAGGCACGATGATTACGAATGCCGAGGGCAAGTATGAGTATCACACCATCAAGCCGGCGCCCTATCCCGGGGGCGGTAATCCCGCGCATGTGCATTATGTGATCACGGCGAAGGGGCACGAAAAGCAGTTGACGGAATTACAATTCGAAGGCGATCGCTGGCTGCCGAATCATGGCAAGCTTTCGGAAGAGCAAAGGAAGGACACTTTCGCAGCAGTGCGGCCTTTCGTGAAAGATGAGAAAGGCGTGTGGCAGGTGAGAAAAGATTTGCGCATGAAGTAGCGCGCGCTTCACTTCTGACATTCATCCTCTGCCAACGAGCGGCCCGGCACGAGCGTACACAAATCGGGATGCGGCATGCCTTGCAGACAGTAAAGCTGCCGCTTCTCGATGATTTCGGGTTGACGCCGGTCTTCAACATCGGCGAGCACGCCGTATTTGCATTTGAGGCACTTGGCGGGTTGCCATTCGAAGCCGGCGGCAATCGAGCGCGCGACGAGCGCTTTGCTGGAATTCCATTCCGCGGCTTCGTCGCCCTTTTCAATCATCTCGACGCGATGGAGTTTTTCAAACAGCACACGGTTACGATTAAGCGC
>JABWAN010000341.1 GCA_013361015.1 Candidatus Zhuqueibacterota bacterium
CATGGCTGCATTTTCATAAAGAAACGCATGCTCATAATTCGTGGCGACGATACGCGCGCGCCCGACGATTTGGCCCGAGTTATTGATGCTGCCCGCGCGGCTCTCGGTGCCGCCGAGTGTGGGAATATAGGTCATCACGCCGTTGAGATAAAGAAACGCGCGACGCCAGCCCTGCGCATTATCGGCCTGACCAACAATGTCGCCCGCGTCATTGATGCCCGAAGCGATGCCTTCGTTGCCTCCCAAAGTTCCGAGATCGATCATTTGTCCGTTTTGATATAAGAAAGGATGCAAGAGTCCGTTCGCAAGCCTTGCGCCGCCGACGATCTGGCCCGCAGCATTGAGGTCAAGCGCGGCGCTGAACACGCCGCCGAGCGTGCCGAGATCGGTGATGCTATAAATCGGCGCAGCGGCCACGCGCGCCGGAGTCGCGGAAGACTTGTTGAGCGCCGCGTTCAAATGAGCAATTGCGAGCGCGGCTTCCAGCGCCGAGGCCGCGGGAGAAAGTGTTTGCGCCAAGGCGAATTCGTTTGGCGCAGTCGGCGAGACCCGCTCGAAATTATTTTGCAAGCAACTCGCCAACAGCAGCAGGCCGACTAGTACGGTCGCCATAATGATGAGAACATGGGCTGAGGATTTCACGCAAGACTCCTTTCCAGATGAGATGAGGTGTTTGCTCCTTCAAGCCGAAGCCCGACACGCAGGCCGAAGATCGAATCGAGCCCTTGATAATCAAGCGGCAAGCCCAAATAAACGCCCGGCATCAGCTTGCCGAAATAGAAATGCGCCGCGAACGCGAATTTCGTGCCGGCTTTGATCAACGTGTCGCCGCCATTCGATGCGCCCGGTGAGATTCGTTTCAACGCCAAACGGATTGCGCAAAAAGCTCGGCCGAACAAATCAGATGCACGCTTAAAAACAGACCCGTCCAAACTGCTTTCAGCTTCTTGCCTGCTCCTATTTGAAAAGCACAAGCTTCATGGATTTCACGAACGCGCCGGCCTGCAACCGGCACACGTACACGCCGCTCGCCAATCCGGCGGCCTCGAAGCTGATTTGATGACGGCCCGCGCGCATGCGGCCTTTCACCAACTGCGCCACTTTTTGGCCCGCGTTGTTGTAGATCGCCAGACTCACTTCCGCGGCAACCGGAAGCGCGTAGTCAATGCTCGTGGCCGGATTGAAAGGATTCGGATAGTTTTGATAGAGCGCAAACTCGGTCGGCGCTTCTGCGTGTTCCGTCACACTTGTAAATGCGCCCAAGTTGCCGAGGCCAAACATGACAGGGAAGATGCCACTAAATCTGGAGAAAGTTGCCGTCGCACGGCGCGGAGGGCCGGGGTCATAGATTGCCGGCGTTTCAAGCCATTGCCCCAGCGCGGCGTCATACCAACCAAGCGCGACGCCCGCGGCCGGATTGAATTGCGGGCCGGCCGCGTCCTCGGGCTCCCATTGCAACGTCAACGTCACGCGAACGCCGCCGGCACTTGAATTGATATTCCATTGCCGATGCAGCGCCTTCTCCAAAGAAGGAGGCGAAACGGCGAAGCTGTTCGCCGCTTGCACCGTGAATACGACCGGACCGGGAAAAGCATCGAGCGCGATCGTTATGGGATTATAGGTCGAGTCCGTTGCGCCGATGGGAAATTGAAAGTTCTCCGCCATCGCAACGGCGTGCGCAACGTCTCCAAAGGCGAGGGTTACAAGATGACGCGCTCGTGAGGCGCCCTGAACCGCGCCCGCATGAGTCAAGCGGGAAGCGAGAATAAGATTGCCCGCGGAAAAAGAGAGCGTCTGATTTACTGTTGCCGGGCGAGTCAGTCGAACCCCTGCCGGGTTGTTGAGGGTGAGATGGTCGAAGGTTGTAGTCGTGTTGATGTGTTGTTGCGCGGCCCCGTCGAAGATGACAGCTCTTGCGTTCGGCGTGAGATTGGTTAAGTCCCAATCGCCGCGCAAATGCAAATCGCCGCCAGGCGCATCCCCCAAATGCAGTGCGCCGCCTCCGCTAATGCGGCCCCCCACCGTGAGTGGATGGTTCACGCCGAGATTGCCATAATCCATACGCAGCGCCGAGCCCTCGATGATGATCAGATCGCCGGAAATACCGCGGGACGCGGTGCTGCCATTGGGGTAATTGAGAATCGTTTTGTCTCTGATAAACACGTTCGCAGGATATCCCGCGCCCGAGGTTGCACTCCATTCATCGCCGCGCGCGTAATCACTTCCCCCGGCGTAAAGCAGCGTCGAACCCGGCGAGTAGGTTGGCGCGCCATGAATAGAGCTGCCGAACCACAGCACGAGTTGCTTGTTCACGGTGAGATGGCGGCTGCCATGAACGGTCGTGTAGGTATAAAATTCATTCACCGTGCGTGAGGCATTCAGCGTGAGTCCGCCCGCGCCTGAAACATGCACTTTGCTCGGACTATTTGAGCTTGGCCAAAACACATTGGCGCTGTCGATGGCGGAACCCGCCGGGAGATTCAACACAAGCGTGCTATTCGTCCCGTAACGAAAAGGATTGCCGGTTACCGCCCCGAGACCGGCGTAGTCAAACGATCCCGTGACCGTGATCTCGCCAAAGTTGTTGATGGCGCCGGCCGCGCCGCTGCCGCCATAACCATATTTGAACGTCGCGACCTTCATCTCCCCAAAGTTGTTGAGGGCTGCCGTGAGGAGTGAAGAACGAGTCGTCCCCGAAGGGCAACCAATAACTTCCAAGCTTTCCCAGTCTCCATTTCCTTTGGGCGTAAAAGCTCCGCCACACATAACAATGACTTTCCCTATGCCGCGTATATCAAACTCATCTTCAGGCCTGCGAACCACGATCACAACGCCGCCAGGAAGGATTTCCAAAACCCCTTGCACCGTGAGTTCATCTATCTCCACTTCCACACCGGAGGTGACCCGCACCGTATCAATTTCTTCGCCGGTAATGTATATCGCAATCTGCACTCGCCGGTCTGCAAATGAAGGCACGTGAGGAGCCGGCCAGATCCAAGCCGCCGTGGTTTCGCTGTATCTTTCCCAAGTCATGGGATCATTCCAATTGCCGCTTTGGCGGCTGCGAAAATCACCTTCGATCGGGAAGCCTTGTCCCCGCGCCGCGACGCTCATGGCGACAAAGCTAAAAGCAAGGGCGAGCATCTTTGTGGTTAAATTCATGGAGTATTCCTCCGGTTAAACTTTGGAAAAGCTGGAAGCGCGTCGCACCGTGGTATGGTTTGAGGCGCGAATTCCAATTGCAGCGCAACGTCGTGGTTCATGCTAGAGGTGAGGGCGCGAAAGTTGGGATACGCATTCAATGCCTTTGCAAATCGAGATTGATCTCACAACGCTGCGTCTTGGTAAAATGACGCACAGTTGCGGCTCGCTTGCGCAAAATGCCACAACGATCATCCAAAACTTCGCGCGGGAGGTGGGGACCCATGGTCATGCCCGACTGACTGACCATGAGGTAGATCAAAAGAGGGCGCCGCACGGCTCTGAGCGAGAGCGCTGCGAACACGCTAAAGAGGAAATTGCAGTTGGTAGAAAAGCTTCGAGGCTTTGTCCTTTGTTGTTTGAATATTATCAAGTCGCATGCCAAATACAAGGGCTACTTTTGCATAAAGCGTCGCGTTGATAATCAGACGATTAACCGCGCCCGCCGTGCGGCGCGGGAAAACCGCATTCCTACAACTTGGAATCGCACGGTGAAATCTTCCAATAACTGAGAACTACTCTTTCGCCTTAAAAGGAAAGGAAGCAAAATACTCCGGTCACAACCTCGCTTGCACCTGTTCTTCCGCGGCTAGTTCGCTGCGCTCAAGCAGATGAGATTTGCATTACTCGCCGCGGAACTCGCCGCGTCGCCGCTGCCTTCGGAAGGAAGAGGGCGCACATGACACTCGCCGTTTTCATACCATGTCCACGCCGGTGCACAATTTTCGCGCCCCCACGATTTGGTTTTGATAAACCGCATTGCCCATCATCCTGCAAATCGCCGGACGAACCAAGAGGTCGAAGTTCGTCGAAACTGAAACGGGATTGTCGGGCAGACCGAAGACGAGCGTTTTCCTCGCACGCGCGAACACTACGGGCTTGCCGGGTTTCACCGCGACTTTGTTGAAGAAAACTTCAGAGCCAAACTCCGCGAACACGTCTTCGACTAAATCGAGATCGCCCATAGACACGCCTTCGGTGAGCAGGAGCAGATCATATTGCAGGACCGCTCGAATCGATTGGCTCTTTTGATCGCGCGCGATGCCGAGCAGATGCGCGACGGCGTGCGTGTGTATTTCGATCCGGGCACAAAAGAAGTGTTCTTGTTCGATCATCATGCGAAGAGGGCAAAGCTAGAATACAGCGAGCTCAAGTAGTGGACGATGTGATTGCAGTGCGGCGTGAAATGAATAGTGGATGGAGAAAAGCCGCGCTTTGCGAATGACACGGCATGCACGCAGTGCGCGAGGCAAACCGAAGTAGCATCGCAGCAACCATCACGCACGAGCAAACGCATGTTGTCGCACCAGAAGAGAAAAGCATGAAGCCATACGGTCCCGAATACAAGCCTCGTGCTCCGAAACCGAAAGCACCGCCCGCGAAGTATCAATGGCCCGCGAACAAGATCACGCCCGATGACATGGCCATTCTCTACCACCTCCGCGCCCGCACCGGCACGCCGATCAACAAGCTGCTGCAAGAGGCGATTCGAAAATTCGGGGAGGTGAGTCTGCCACAGGCAGAAAGCACAACACGCGACGCCGAAGCAACAAGCGAAGATTCCGGCAGCTAACACTTCAACATTCGCCTTCACTCTTCAAAATCCCTCCGCAGAAGTATCTTCCCACCGCGGCTAAAATCCCGTAGCATATTGCAGCGTTACTCCACGCAATAACAAATTTTCTTCACCGCACGAAGATGGTCAAACGCGCCCATGCGTGGTCACGGCACAAGTGAACATTAAGTCGTTTCGTTGCATAAATATACTATACTGAGATGAAGACACTCCGATGAAATGTCGCGACTGTAACCTTTTCGGCCTTTTTTCGTGCCCCAAAATCCATTTTAAAAAGGCGAAAAAAGGTGAAAATGGTGACGGGGGTGATTCAAGAAATGGGGCGGGAACAGTGCATATTCATGCAAAAGCGCTGGACGCTCACCCCAAATCGCGCGGCTGGAAACATTGCGCTTGCGCCCTGGCCGTTGGTGTGGCCAGCCGACGATTTCGAGCAATAAACATAGGGTTTCCATGAGGGTTTAGAATTGAACGGCGTTGAGGAGGCGCTGGTGCATGAAGTTGAAGCATGGCGAGGAATCATGCGGGTCGAGAAATCGTACGCGTCAAATACTACACGATGCCTATCGAATATCTCTTGCGCATGCGCCTCGTCGCGACGGCGTTCTTCCATCTCGCTCTCCTGTTGTATGACCGCAACGAAAAAATCCTTACGAAAGAAGAAAGACGCGTTCCCTGCGGGGATACCGTCAATCTCCCACGCACGGGCGTCACCGATCGCTCTCTGCCTTCTTCAATGCGGCGCGACTGGCCGTTTCATAGGCCTTTTCCAATAGAGCCGAAACGTTTCTATTAGTGATCGTAAACGGGGAGCTCCCCAATCTTTTGAGCACGGCAAACTCCACTTCGGGCAAAGCTGGATTGGCTGAGAAAGCGGCCAACTCCGCTCCGGCTTCCCAGAATGTTCCGAGACATTCTTCCAGCGGTATTGTTGAAGCTGCGAGACCAATTTCCGCTTCCTCAGTCGCAGTGGTTTCTTCAAAAGCGCCGGCGCGCTTTTCACGCAGTTCATTGATAAGCTGCTCTTTGCTCTTGCCACGCAGTTTAAAAATTAAAAACGGATCGTCATCGAACTGCTCCGCCAAAAGATAATACACCGCCGCGATGTGCTTGCACGGATTCGCCCAATCCGGACAAGAGCAGTCCGTCTCCAGCTCGCGGGATAATTTTGGAAACAGCGGCACCTTGGCCGCTTCGAAAGCTTCTTCGATGTTTTGCGGCATCTCTCCAGCCAGCAGTTTGGCCACGAAAATCGCCTGCTCCGCCATCGCTTCCGTTACTTTATTCCAATCCTTTTGCGAGAGCGGCCTGAGCGCGATTTTAACTTTGTATGGCGTTCGCTGCGAGCCTTGCACTTTCGCAGTGATCAAACCTTCTTGCACGTCAATCGCCATCACCTGCCCACGCCGCGCGTAACTCCGACCGCGCCCGAGCCGCGCGCCCATGCTGAACGATTCCAACACCCCAATCCATCGTTTCGACCACCAGGTTTTGCCGATGCTCCCGCCCCGGTTTTTGGTTTTGATGCCATCTTTGACGGCTTTAGGTCGAGCGGGGCGGTACCAACAATAATCCCAGTATGCCATGTTTCTCCTTGCTTCAACTCTTACTCGTACTCATGAACATACTCATACTCGCTTTTCAAAAA
>JABWAN010000342.1 GCA_013361015.1 Candidatus Zhuqueibacterota bacterium
CGATCAAATGGTCTATCAAACCGAAAAGAACATCAAAGAGATGGCCGACAAGATCGACGCCGGCTCGAAGGAGCGCTTGGAAAACGGCATTAAAAGGATCAACGAGGTGAAAACTTCCGAGCGCAGCGAAGACATCAAAGCGGCGTGCGAGGAGCTCAATCGCATCTGGAGTGAAGTCTCTTCCAAACTTTATGAACGCGCAACCGCCGAAGGCGCGCAGCAACAGGCGCCCGGCAGCGGCCCGGCCAAAGACAAAGTCGAAGAGGCAGATTTCGAAGTGGTCGAAGACGATTCAAAAAGATAATCATCCTGTGAACGAAGAAAAGGCGAGTTGCGGCTCGCCTTTTCTTTTTTAGCGATAATCTCTGAGCAGCGCAAGCCTCTTTGCACGTAAACCAAAGGCCGGCGCGGTTTTTTCCACAAGCGACGGCGGTACGGCTTGGACGAGTTTGGACGAGTAATGCCGCAGTTATTCGTGGCAAACGGAGTGGAGTCATTTCTGGCAAGCCCTAGAGATCATCGCAAACGCTAGGTTTTGTTTATTATGTTCTGTCGCTGCGCGACCGAGGGTTCTTCTCTGCTTGTTTACCGAGGTGGTCTCTTCGCGCGAGGTGGCTTAAAGCCGAGAGCATGAACGCGCCCGTTTCAAGTGGCATTCGACATGAGAGAGCCTTTGCTTTTTGAAATCCGCGAAGCGCTGTAAGCCACCTCGGTGCACTAGCCCCCTCGGTAGACAAAGGAAATGACTCTCAAGAACGAGCAGCGACAAACCCCAAAAAGCACGGCGCGAAGCTCCCGCAAGCCGCGCGCTGGCCACCCAACAGAGGGATTACTTTGCAAGGGGGAAAATTGGCTTGATTTTGTAGCCCTCGCTGATTAGATTCGCGCCGTTAAAAATGACGGTAGCGCTCATACTGGAGGTTGTGATGTACAAGACTCGTTCATGCTGTGCCGCTTTACTTCTCGCTTTTGCCTTCCTAAGCTGCGGAGAAAAACTTACCGAAGAGCAGCTCTACACCAAAGCCCGCGATTTCGAAGCGAATGCGCAATACCGCGACGCCAAGTCTTCTTATAAAAAGCTCGTTGCCGATTATCCCGAAAGCGCCAAATTGCAAGAAGCGCAGAATAAGATTGATTTGCTCGACAAGGTCGCGAGCCTGGAGCAGGAAAAGTTGGTCGAAGAAATGAAGGCTTATGAAACGCGCGAAGATTTGGAAAGCATGCTGATTTTTTATAACACCCTGCTCGAGCGTTTTCCGAAATATGCGCAGCGCGATGAAATTTTGCAAAAGCTCGCGTGGAGTTATCACAATCGCCAGGAGTTTCAGAGAGCGGTCTCAACCTATCAGCGTCTGCTCGAAGAAGCGCCACAAAGCACGCACGCCGCGCAAGCGCAGTTCATGGTTGGCTACATTTATGCCAACGAGATTAAAGACCTCGATCGCGCCCGCCAGGCCTATTTGACCTTCCAAAAAAATCACCCGCAGCATGACCTGAGCGACGATGTTGCTTTCGAATTGGAACATCTCGGCAAGGATATCAACAGCTTCGATTTCTTGACCAACTCCCAAGAAGCCCCGGCGGCGACCGGAACGACCGGCGCCAGCAATGGCAAACCTGCGTCTTCGGGGCGAGCTGCGAAGCAATAGAACTTTTCCGCTAATCTTGTCGTCTTAGTTAGCCGGATGTCCTTTCTTTCGATACGCCATGGTCGAAAGAAAATCATTTCGGCTTTTTTTTTAGTCGAACTCTTCAACGCAAGCAAGCCTATGACCGCCGTTAGCAAAAGTCTGCTGGTTGGTTCAATCTCTCTGCTCGTTTTCTCCCACTACGCACGCGCACAAAACACGCAAGTCAAGTTGAGCGCCTCCGTTGCGGCTGCAAAAGTTCCGCTCAATCGCACGGCCACGTATACCGTGCAACTCAAATGGTCCGGCAATCTCGCGCTCATCGAATTCGATCAACCCGAAACGCCGCGTCTTTCAAATTTCAAGCTGGCCGGCTCTTCTTCTTCAAATTGGGTGGGCGTTGAGAATGGGCAGAACACCTCCATCAGAACTTTTGAATACACTTTGCGCCCGGAAACCTTGGGCATGGGCTACGTCGAAGGTCTGCGTTTAAGCTATCTCGACAAAACGACGAATGAAAAGCACGCTTTGTATGCCGATCGTTTGGGCCTCGAAGTCATCGACGCGGTGCCCGAGCCGGGCGAAGTGCCGGTGGCTCTGCTCGCGTTCATTTGGCTGGGCCTCGTAGCGGCCGTTACTGTTGTAGCCTTCGTTTGGCGCGCACGCAATAAAAAGAAAGAAGCAGCCCGCCGCGCACAAATCGTCGTCAAACCCGTTGAACAGGAATTTCTCGAACAGTTGCAGGCGAGGGTTGACCTCAACTCATTGGATACAAAAACCGGCTTTTCCGAAATCTCAAAAATTCTGCGGCAATATTTGAAGCAGCGTTTTGAGATTGCGGCACAGGGCATCACCACAGCAGAAGTCATCATGGCCTATCGCGAGAAAGAGGCTTCCGTGGATCAAGCCATGAAACTCGAAGAGATTCTGCAAACCAGCGACGTGATCAAATTCTCCGGCGCAAGCGGCGAACCCGCCAAACTCGCGCGCTGCTTTGCCCTCGCGGAGAATTTTTTGAGATCGAATCTGAATGCTTCATCCTAGACCTCTTCCGCGAAAACGGAACTGCCACGAAAGTGAAAAGCACTTTCGTGGGAGAGAATCTTGAATGGCTGTACCGTTTTATTCTTTCATCAAAGAATTACTCCCGGAGGCTAAATGCACATCGACATTCAAGCTTTGAATGAAAAAATTCGCCGTGAAAGCGGCTTTGTGGAAAATCTCACCAGAGAAGTTTCAAAAGTTATCGTCGGCCAAAAGTACATGGTCGAGCGGTTGCTCATCGGCCTATTGAGCAACGGCCATGTGCTTTTGGAAGGCGTGCCCGGCTTGGCCAAAACCATGGCGGTCAAGACGATTTCCTCCGTTATTCAAACCAAATTTCAACGCATCCAATTCACACCCGACCTGCTGCCTGCGGATTTGATCGGCACGTTGATTTATGATCAACGCACCGGTGAATTCACCACAAAAAAAGGCCCGCTCTTCGCTAATTTGATTCTCGCGGATGAAATCAACCGCTCGCCCGCAAAAGTGCAATCCGCCTTGCTCGAAGCCATGATGGAGCGCCAAGTTACCATCGGCGAAAAAACTTTCAAGCTCGATGATCCCTTCCTCGTGCTCGCCACGCAAAACCCGATCGAGCAAGAAGGCACGTATCCGCTCCCCGAAGCGCAGGTCGACCGTTTCATGTTAAAGCTCGCCATTGGCTATCCCAACAAAGAAGAAGAGCTCGAAATCATGCGCCGCATGACGCGCGGCAATCTTGAGCAAGTCAAGGCCGTGGTCAGCCCTGCCGATATTGTACGTGCGCGCGACGTCGTTGCACAAATCTACATGGATGAAAAAGTCGAGCGCTATATCATAGACGTCGTGTTTGCCACGCGCGAGCCTGCGCAAGCGGGCTTGAATGAATTGGAAGATTTGATTCAGTATGGCGCCAGCCCGCGCGCGAGCATCTTTCTCGCCCAAGCCTCGAAAGCGCATGCGTTCCTGCGCGGCCGCGGCTACGTCACGCCCGAAGACGTGCGTTCGATTGCCATGGACGTCATGCGCCACCGCATTCTGCTCACCTACGAAGCCGAGGCCGAGGAAAGAACGCCGGAGTATGTTATCGGCCAGGTGTTGAGCCGTATCGAGGTGCCGTAAGAATTGTTCTCCCACCAAAAAGGAACTCCCGCGAAAGTGAAAAGGATTTTCGTAACAGTTCCATTTTCGTGGGAGAACGTCTTGGCTTTGTTGAAAGCAATTCACCGGATAGACGTCAATCGTGAGAAGGTTATATTCAACACAATACTCTAAGGAAGCTCTTAATGGTTTTGCCAGAAATTGTTTTGTCTTTTGGCCTAGCAGAATAGTTGCCGCACTGGTTGCTCACTTAGATCGTCGGAGAAGTTTATGCGAACTTCCTGCAAGTTGGTTGTCCTTATTGCCATCGTCCTGCCCTTGCGCGCCTTCGCACAAGAATGGATTTCACTCTTCGATGGCAAGACGATGAACGGTTGGCAGCCGTCGGAGAACAAAAGCACGTGGCAAGTGGAAAATGGTGCGCTCGTCTGCAAAGGCCCGCGCTCGCATCTGTTCTATGTTGGCGAAGTGCAGAAGCACAATTTCAAAAATTTTGAATTGCAGCTCGAAGTGAAAACCACGCCCGGCTCGAACTCCGGCGTATACATTCATACCGAATATCAAGAAACCGATTGGCCCGCCCAAGGCTATGAATGCCAGGTCATCAACTCCACCCCCAAAGTAAAACCCGGCGAATACATCGAGCACAAAAAGACCGGCAGCTTGTACGCGATTCGCAACGTGTGGAAAGCGCCGGTGGCGGATAATGTTTGGTTCAATTACCGCATCACCGTGCACGGCAAAACCATTCGCACGTACCTCAACGACGAACTGATGGTCGAATACACCGAGCCTAACAACCCATTCCGACCGGAAGATAAAAAAGGCCGGCTGCTCTCTTCCGGAACGTTTGCGCTGCAAGGCCACGATCCCAAGAGCACCGTCTATTATCGAAACATTCAAGTCAAGCCGCTGCCCGATGATCTGCCCACGCCGGGCGCGCCCTTGGAAGACGCGGAATACGACCGTCTCATCACGCAGCTTTCCAATGACAATTTCCCGCTGATGGATTTGCACGTTCATCTCAAAGGCGGTTTGGAGATGGAGCCTGCGTTAGCCAATGCGCGGAAATACGGCTTCACATACGGGCTCGCGGTGAATTGCGGACTGCGCATGGGATTTGAGACCGATGCCGAAGTGGAGAAATATATCGCCACCTACAAGAAGCCGCCCCATACCTTTTTCGGAATGCAAGCCGAAGGCCGCGAATGGCTGAACATGTTCTCGAAAGAGACCATCGCGAAATTCGACTATGTATTCACGGATGCCATGACGTGGACCAATGATAACGGCAAGCGCATGCGGCTGTGGCTTCCGGAAGAATTGGAGATCGGCGATCCGCAAAATTTTATGGACCAGCTCGTGAATCGCATCGAAAAAATTTTGAGCACCGAGCCGATCAATCTCTACGCGAATGCGACCTACATTCCGGACGAGTTGAATGATAGATATGACGAGCTGTGGACGCCGGCGCGCATGGATCGCGTGATCAAGGCTTTGGTCGATAACAAAATCGCGATGGAAATCAACGACCGCCGCAAGATTCCCAGCGCGACGTTCATCAAACGCGCAAAAGCCGCGGGCGTAAAATTCACCTTCGGCACCAACAACGCCGGCGGTGACGATCTGGGCAGATTGTCTTATTGCCTCGCGATGGTAAAAGAGTGCGGCTTGACGCCCAATGACATGTGGATTCCAACGGCGAAGCAATAAGGTTTCAAACGCGAGTCGTTGAAGAAAGCGAAAAAGGCCACGACAGAAAAATGGAGAGCAGAAATATGAGGCCTGATGTCAACCGGTGAAGTTGACAATGCCAACACGAAACAAACCGCAAACATTTTTCTGCCTTCCCTCTTTCTGTCTTCAAAAACAGTTTTGCCAGCAATCGTTTTGCTTTTCTTTGCGCCTTTGCGTCTCTGCGTGAGCGCTTTTGCTTTTGAATAGAAAACCAACTTGCATCCATGATCCCCAAAGAAATTCTCAAAAAAGTCCGTCGTCTCGAAATTCAAACGCGCGCGCTCGTGAACGACGTGTTCAGCGGCGAGTATCACTCCGTGTTCAAAGGCCGCGGCATGGCCTTCGCCGAGGTGCGCGAATACGTGCTCGGCGATGACGTGCGCAATATCGATTGGAATGTCACCGCGCGCACCGGCCATCCCTTTGTCAAAGTGTTTGATGAAGAGCGCGAGCTGACTGTCATGCTCCTCGTCGATGTCAGCTCTTCCGGCGAGTTCGGCACGCACGAGCAAATGAAAGGCGACATTGCCGCGGAAATTTGCGCGCTGCTCGCGTTCTCTGCGATCAAGAACAACGACAAAGTCGGTTTGATTATTTTCACCGATCGCATCGAAAAATTCGTTCCGCCCAAGAAGGGCCGCACGCACGTGCTGCGCGTGTTGCGCGAAGTGCTCTATCACAAGCCCGAAGGCCACGGCACGAACATCACCACCGCGCTCGAATATTTGAACCGCGTCATTCGCCGCAAAGCCGTGGTGTTTCTCGTTTCGGATTTTCTTTCTGAAGGCTACGAGAAAGCGCTGCGCGTGGCGGGCAAACGCCACGATCTCGTCGCGATTCCCATCACCGATCCACGCGAGACCGAGATTCCGAACGTGGGTTTGGTGGAATTGGAAGACGCGGAAACCGGCGAGGTGCATTTGCTCGAC
>JABWAN010000343.1 GCA_013361015.1 Candidatus Zhuqueibacterota bacterium
CTCGGCTTCGCACCGAACTTTCAGCTTTGCCAAAAGTGTGGCGCGACGAACGTGGCGGCAAATGCGAGCAACGCCCCGAGCATGTTGCATTTCGATGTTGCGCACGGCGGCGTATTATGCGAACGTTGTTCTGCCATGCGCAGTGCGCAATTGCTCAGCGCAGAAGCTGTGCGCTTGTTGACAAGCTTGCAGGCCGTCGCCATCGATAAACTTTCGCGCTTCAAAATTTCGCCGCCGACACGCCACGCGATCGAACATTTTTTTCGAACCTATTATGCATACCATCTGGAAGAGGTCGACAACTTGTCTTCCCTCAAGTTCGTCCGTGCAATCAAAGCGCCGGGAAGCCCGCCGCCGAAGTGATGCCTTGCTTTTTGTGGGAAAGTGCATATATTTTGAGTAGCACATTGCATGAGCTGCAACAAATGAGTTGACTTCTTCTTTCGTTTTGTGCTCATTAACTAGGGCATAAATTCCCTCGCATGCTGCTTCCATCCCATTCTGTGAGGTGGTCGTGAAAGCCGTGTTTCGTTACTGCTGTGAAAAAGTTTGGGTCGTTCTGTTCCTGCTTGCGATGTTTTGCTTAAGCGAGGCCCGCGCCGGCGGCGGTTGGGTCGCCAAGCCGGGAAGAGGATATCTTCAACTAGGTTACAGCCGCAAGACCGCGGAGGTGGTTTGGGATGCCAAAGGCAACGATTTTTTCAACCGCAATGCTGCCGGCGACGCGCACTATCACGATTTTCGTTACGGCTACTTTTCCGGTGAAATCGGTTTGTTCTCCCGCGTTTCCGGACATTTCTTAATGACATATCTTTGGGGTTATGAAGGCTACAAGAATACTGAGTTGGAAGAAAATTTTGGATTAAGCGACGCGTGGTTTGGCGCGAACTTCCAGTTACAGGAAGGCAGTTGGCCCATGTCCCTGCGCGCGAATATCAGAACGCCGTTCTTCTATGATCAAAAAGGACCATACGTTCGCCATTTGTACAATACGGAAAACTATCGCCGCCCCGACGGCACGGTGGTGCGCGATTCGACTTTTCTCGTGATGAACAATCCCGAATGGCGCGGCCTCTTGCGCTACGATTATACTTTTTCTTACAACCTCAGCCACTCCTTTTTAAATTACAGCGCATGGATGAGTTTTGAGTTGGGTTTCACTTATCGACAGGGTGCGCCCGCGGACGAAGTGCCCGTGAATTTCGAATTGGGATATACTCTGCCGTTACGGCCCCTCGAGCCTATGCTCAAGTTCGGAGTCAATCTCGTGCGCAGCCTGCACAACGAATCACGCTCCGAGCCGCACGATCGTTTCAACTTTCCGCCCAACTCGGCTTACACATTCAATGATGCGAGTATGGCGCGGGCGAGCCTTGCACTTCTCGTTCCCATTAATGAACGCTTCATGGCGCAAGTCGGTTACGGCCAATGGGTGTGGGGACGCGGCGCGCGGCAATATAAAGAGCCGTTCGTTTCATTGGGATATGCGCTCGGCGCCGGGCATTAGTTTTATAGAGATTTTTAGCCACAGGATCACACGGCAATACACGGAAAAAATGAGCCAGATATTGCTATAAGAATCATCCTGTGTTCTTCCGTAGTACGAGTTCGCAACATCGTTCTTTTTCAGTAAAGTTTTTTCAGTGTGATTCCGCGGCAATTTTTACTTTGGTTGTGGTTCCGCCGGGCTATGTGTTGCAATGACGATATGCCTCTTTCATGTGGTTAATACTCGAAATTAGCGAATTTGAGCTTGAGCAAACGTATGAGTGAATCGCAAGCACATGCGCTACAGCCAACGGCCCGTATCGCGCGCACGCAGGCGGTTTGGAATTGGTTGCGCCTAGCTACGCATCCGGCGACCGTACGACGGGCATTGTTTACGGCGATCATCGTTGGGACGGTACTCATCACCATCAATCACGGCGACGCGTTGTTGCGCGGCGAATTGAGCGGCGTTCGCATCACCCAAATGCTGCTCACGCTCGCCGTCCCGTACATTGTCTCTACAGTATCGAGCGTTTCTACGCGGCGGGAGTTGGGGCAGAAAGAATAAACTGTGTATCGTTCTGTTTCCTTACTTGTAGAAAAGCCGAAGACGCGATCAGCTTTTTTAGCCTAATTCATGGACCGCGCAATGTAATCTAGCGCAGAATTTATTCAGATTTTGAATTGCACATTGCATCGTATTCATCAACCGGAGATAATCAGTCAGGAGTCCCTCATGCCCGAAATCAAAAATCTCATGGATAAACTCGTGTCGCTGTGCAAGCGCCGCGGCTTCATTTTTCAATCGAGTGAAATTTACGGCGGCTTGAATAGTTGCTATGATTACGGTCCGCTCGGCGTCGAATTGAAGCGTAATCTCAAGGATTTTTGGTGGAAGGCGATGGTGCAAACCCGCGATGACATCGAAGGCCTCGATGCCTCGATTCTTATGCACCCGCGTGTGTGGGAGGCGAGCGGTCACGTGGCCAACTTCACCGATCCCATGATTGATTGCAAAATCTGCAAGGCCCGTTTCCGCGCCGATGAAATCAAGCCGGAAAAAGCCGGGCAATGTCCGCGCTGCGGCAACAAAGATTCGCTTACCGAAGCGCGCAACTTCAATCTCATGTTCAAAACGTTCATGGGCCCGGTGGAAGACGCGGCCAACGTGGTATACATGCGTCCCGAAACCGCGCAGGGTATTTACGTGAACGTATACAACGTCATGCAAGCCGCGCGGCAGAAAATTCCCTTCGGCATCGCGCAAATCGGCAAAGCGTTCCGTAATGAGATTACGCCGGGCAACTTCACGTTTCGCACGCGCGAGTTCGAGCAAATGGAGATGCAGTTCTTCGTGAAGCCGGGCACGGACATGCAGTGGTTCGAGTATTGGAAAGAGCAGCGCATTCAGTGGTACGATGAGCTGGGCATTCGCAAATCGAAGCTGCACTTCCACGAGCACACGCCGGAAGAGCGCGCGTTTTATGCCGCGGCCGCATTCGACATCGAGTACGAATTTCCCTTCGGCTGGAAAGAACTCGAAGGCATTCACAATCGCACGAACTATGACCTCTCGAAGCATCAAGAGTTCAGCGGCAAAGATTTGAGCTATTTTGATGATCAAACCCGCGAGAAATTCATTCCCTATATCGTGGAAACCTCCGCAGGTTGCGATCGCACGCTGCTCACCACGCTCATCGATGCCTATGATGAAGACGTGGTCGAAGGCGAGGCGCGCACAGTGTTGCATCTTTCGCCGCGCATTGCGCCGATCAAAGCCGGCATCTTTCCGCTCGTGAAAAAGGGCGGCATGCCCGAAGCCGCGGAGAAGATCTATCACGAGCTTAAAAAGCATTTTCACGTGTTCTACGACGACGGCGGCGCGATTGGCCGGCGTTATCGCCGCATGGACGAAGCCGGCACGCCGTTCGGCATCACCATCGACGGCGAGACGATTGAAAACCAAACCGTGACCGTGCGCGACCGCGACACACTCGCGCAAGAGCGCGTGGCGAGTGACAAGCTTTTGGTGTACATGCAGGAGAAGATGGCGGCTTATAAACGAAAAGAGTAGTGGCGTATTGCATTCGAACCGTGCTGATGAATCTTTTGCATGCCGGTGAAGTTTTGATAGGATTATCCATGGAGACGTTTCTGTAAGCTCAAATATAAATGACCAAAGGCTGTGAACCTCAATCTCGGGGAGGCGATATGAAAAGTCGCAAAGCCGTTGCCGTGGCGTTGTTGTTTTTGAGCAGTACAATTTTCGCACAAAGTGTTTCCGTCATTTCGGGAAAGCTATTGGGGCACGACGGCAAGCCCATGCGCAAGGCGCAAGTCGAGGTTTTTTACACGCAACAACCGGGCAAGGCTGCGACGACTGCGCCCGCCGATGCGCAGGGTGATTTCACACTGCGCTTCGAGCACACCGGCTTACTTTCGCTACGGTGCGTGGGGGTGAATCATTATCAACACATGATTCCATTATGGATCGAGCCGCCCGTGCATGAGAAACTCACCGTGCGCTTGCGGCTCTACGAATACGTTGACGATTTCAGCGAAGTGAGAATTCTCGGTGACTTCAACGAATACGATTTCAACTCCGCAGAGCCGATGGCGCGGCAAAGCGACGGCACATATGTTTTTGAAACGGAAACGGAAGCCGACACGTTCGCCTATCAACTCCTCGGCGTGGAAAAAACCGAGCGCAGCATCAACGGCACGCAGTCGGATGATTGGGTTTACGACAACGGCGGCGACTACCGTTCCGTGGTGAAGGTTACGAATAAAAAAGTAAAAGTTGTATTTGATCCCGCGAAGCTGCCGCGGGGCAAGCCCGGCGATGAGGTCCTCGTTCGGTTTGACTCTCCGAATTCTTTTTCCTCCCGATTCTACGTTTTGCATGATGAACAGGCAAAACGGCGCGAGCAATACTCACGCACTTATGAAGCTTTTGAGAATGCGCATGGCGATGAGTCCGAAGGCTTTACCTTTGATTGGAAACCGGCGCTGGCGGCTCTCAAACAACAACTCTCCGAAGAAAAAAATCCCAACCTAAGACAAGTTTTGCTGCTCGATGCTTTAGAGATCGGCAGCATGAATGGTCGGGAAGCATTGGATATAAAACTTATCACTCAAGCTTTTGCGGAGATTTCTCCCACCTGCCCTTTGTGGTCGAATAAGCCGTGGCTATTGTCTGAATCCACCTCGTGGCTGAACGACGAAATCAAACAAGATAAATATCTCAACCAAGTACTTGCGCAACATCCCGACCGCCGCTTGTGCGCAAATATTTTGATGTCGTGGTTGGCGAAGGCCGACGACAAAGACGACACAACCAAAGCGAAGACTTTCTATGATCGTTTGATGGCGGACTTCGCGGACACGCAAGAAGCCATGTGGGCCAGAACGCAATACAATCCCGATCGCGCGATCAAGAAGGGCAAAAAGTTGCCCGCGTTTGCGATCGCCGCGCTGGAGCAAAACGGTGCGAGCTACAACAACGACAGCATGAAGGGGAAGATTTACTTGCTCGACTTTTGGGCGGTGTGGTGTGGCCCGTGCATCGGCGAAATGCCTGCGTTGCACGCGGCCTATGAAAAATTCCATAACAAAAATTTTGAGATTCTCAGCCTTTCTTTTGATCCCAAACCGGAAGACGTGAGCAAGTTTCGCACGAAGAAGTGGAAGATGCCGTGGCGCCACGCTTTTGTCAAAGGTGGATTCCGCAGCGAGCTGGCACAATCGTTTGAGGTGATGGGCATTCCCAAGCCCATTTTAATAGACGGCAGCACCAACACGATCTTGGCAACGGAAAATGAATTGCGCGGCGAGAAATTGGAGCAAACGCTGGCGCGTGTGTTGGCGAAGCCGTAGATTTTGGTGGTTCACTTTCTGTTTATTCCTCAAGGAGGAGCATTATGGAAGACAAACAATCGTATCTCGACAAGTTGTCCCTGCAACTGCAAAAGTGGGACGATGAGCTGGATGCGTTGAAAATCAAGGCCGACAGTGCCAAGGCCGAGGCCAAAGTCGAGTTGCAAGAACAGATCACGGAATTGCGCGAGAAGAAAGCCGCGGCGCAGACCAAGCTGAAAGCCCTACAGGAAGCGGGCGACGAAGCTTGGGATGAAATCAAAGCCGGCGCCGAAAAAAGCTGGACGGAAATTAGAGGAGCATTCGACCGCGCCTTTTCGAAGTTCAAAAAAGACTAGTTCGGCTTCGTGACGCTTTTTCGTACGGCCACGGAACAAGCAGATTACACTAGACACTTCGCGTGTTTCGTGGATGATAAAAACGGTTTTGCTTCCATTCAATGCGATGAAAAGCTTGCGAAAGGAGAAAGCTATGTCAGTCGCACGGGTCACGGAAATTACGGCCTCCTCGGCCAAGAGTTTTGAAGAGGCCATTCGTATGGGGATCGATCGCGCCAATAAGACGCTGCAAAACGTCAAGGGCGCATGGATCAAGGATCAAAAAGTCGTTATCGAAAACGGCAATATCACCGAGTATCGCGTGGTGATGAAAATCACGTTCGTGCTCAAAGACTAACTCGCAAGGGCCAAGGGGCAGGGCCATATCACCTTGCCCCTTGTCGCTTCATCAGAATTCGGAGGGCTGGATGAGTACAGCCAAAATTATACTGCGGCAAGTAGTGGATTGGCGCGCGGCGATTTGGGCCGGAGTGGCAAGCGGCCTCGCCTTTCTGCTCGTCAACATGCTGCTCACGCGAATCTATCTCGGCAGCCCGTGGATCATCGTGCGCCTCGCGGCTTCCGTGCTCATGGGCCAGGGCGTGCTGCCGCCGCCCGCAACTTTTGACCTCGGCATTTTTCTCTCAGCGCTGCTCGTGCATTTTTTTCTTTCCATCGTTTTTGCATGTGTGATCGCGTTTGTGCTGCACCGTTGGGGCATGCTCGTCGGCATTAT